>NZ_PZKN01000030.1 GCF_003046795.1 Desulfonatronum sp. SC1
ACCCCCCCCAACGAAGAACAAAGAACGAAGAACATCCCCTCAGGTCTCAAGTCTCAGCCCTTTCCGCTCACGCCGCCCTCCCAACTTCCTCGGCCCACTCTTCAATCTCGGACCGCAACACGGACGGGTCGCCGTCGATGAGCAGGGGCTCGTTGACCAGATCCGCGGACAGTGCTTCCACCTTTTGCCGCAACAGCACCACGGCCCCGCAGAAGTGTTCGTAGCTGGAGTCCCCGCAACCGAACAACGCGACCTTCTTCCCCTCCAGCTTGGCGTCGTCCATGTCCTGGTAGAACAATTCGAAATCCTCCTGAAACTCGATCTCCTCGTCTCCCCAAGTAGACACGCCCAGCAAGGTCGCGTCGTATTCGCCACCCAGTTCTTCGACCTTGGTATCCGTAACGTTTTTGACCACGACCTCGTGGTCCGACTTCCGCAGCACCTCCCCGACCACCTCGGCGACGTGCTCGGTGTTCCCGGTGGTGGAGCCGTAAACGATCAAAACCTTGCTCATGATGCTTTCTCCTTTGTGACTCAATTACTGTTAAAACTGTAAATATTCAGCACAGCCTGGGAGAACCTCATGCCGTGGCTGGATTCCGCCTTCGCGGGAATGACGCGTCTTTTCATGGCGTATCCGAATCAGTCATACCCGCGAAGGCGGGTATCCAGGCCTCATTTACTCGGATGAGCTGAATAGTTACTGAAAACCTTTTTATTACGCCGTTCCCTGCAAACATTTTTTCAGACTGGAAACACCGCATGAATGCAGCATATGCACGGGGATGTTCCGGGTCTTGGCCACCTGCATGGCCTCGTTGCGGGCCTGGTGAGAGACTTTGTTGGTAAAGATAATGATCATTTCACTGTCCCCCAGAGAGGAGGCGATGGAGTTTTCCTTGCCGGTAAAAATTTTCAGACTGATCCCCGCTTTTTTGGCGGTCTGCAGATAATTCGGCTTCAGACGGTCCATGCCGCCGATCAATGTCGCGCACATATGATAATCTCCAATCTAGTTAAAAATGCAATTGAAACTCGATATCATTCAAAATCGATAAAAGTCTTCTTCATCAATCGAATCAACACGAACGTCATCCGTGACACGATGATCGATGAGGACTCCCTTCAATCCGCTGGGCGCACTTGCAGACCTTGCATTTACCGGAGCACTTGCACCCGGAAGCCGGCTTGGTCTGGAGCACCCGTTGACCTTCCATGGCGACCTGAGCGCCGTTCTTCCCCTTGAAGTAGATCCTCGTACTCACATCCTCGGCGGAATGCTGCTCGAACTCCCTCATGAACGTTCGCAACGTGGACGCTCCCAGTGGTTCAACACGCTCCAGGCCTTCAGTGTTGATGAAAAACTTCCGGCAGGCCGTGGCTTCCTCGCGCAAGACGAGAGCCAGAGAAGTCGCAGAATGGGGGTCCAAAACGCCCTCCAATCGCACATGCAGGTTGCCCATGCTTTTTCTGGTCCGCATCCGAAACGTCGAATTCATGATGGTATCTCCTTTAAAGGTTGTCCGGCCTGTGAATTATATAACTACTCAGTATACAAGTTAAAGAAATGGATACCGGCCTTCGCCGTTATGACTTCAACATATATCGACCAGCTTCATCCGCCATTCCGGTGCAGGTCGGAATCCAGTTGTTTTTCGTGGTGTTCAACAGCCCTATCATTTTACAAATTTCGCTTGCAGAGCAGTTTCAAAGATATTATCCGTGGCGGAACAATGGTCGGATTACAGGTTCAATCCACTCTTCTGGGCTTTCGATCCGGCTTGAGAAGGAAGATATAGAAATTGATTTTTTTTATCAACTAGATTTTTCACTTTTTTTCATCTTCCCCATTTCGGCCATTCAGCAGTCATCCTCTCCAGGCAATCGCTCCAGGCTCAAGATGCAATAGGCCGAAGTGTACACCCCTTCAAGGCTCTCCAACCGAAATTGTCCGTCCATCAACCCGACCAGCTTCCTGACCATGGCCAGACCCAGCCCGCAACCATAAAATTTCTTGGTCAATCCCGATTCAACCTGATCAAATGGCTCGAGAACACGTTCCAAGCAATTCTCGGGAATCCCCATGCCCGTGTCATGGACGCTCATGCAAACCCGAACCCGACCGTTCCTCGTCTCGGACAAACAAGAAGCCTCGACGCGAATTTCACCTGAAGGAGTAAATCGTAGGGCATTGTCCAACAGATGACGAAGAATCTGTTTCAATCTTACAGCGTCTCCCAAAAGCGGTTCCCTGACGGAAAAATCCTTGCTGACCACGAAATCCAGCCCCTTTTCTACACAGGCTGGAGTATACTTCTGCTCGACATCACGCAGGATGTCGGCCATATTTAACGGTTTGCGTTCCAACTGGACGCAGCCTGGATTCAAGGTGTTGTAATCCAAGATATCCCGGACCGCTCGGTCCAATGTCTCGCAAGAAACCAGCCCCTGGTCGACGTACTCCAGCTGCTCCGCGTCCAGGCTCGTCTCCCGCAGCACCTGCAACATCCCTTTCACCCCGTTGAGCGGGGTCCGCAATTCATGGTTCACGGTGCGCAAAAACTCGCACTTAAGAGCCTTGGTCTCATCCACGAAGCACCGGGCCTCGTCGAGCAAGTCTCTCACGGCGGAGGACGTTTCCCGCGGTACGCGAAGCCGAAACGCCTCGTCTTTCCGCCGGAGCGTCGCATTACTTTCCTCCAATTCCGCGACCCTGGCATTGAGTTGTCGAACCACGCGGCAGGCATCCGCCGGCCAGACCATGACCGGTTCAGCGGCCAGGCAATCCTCACGAGAGCGGGCCTGGAGACTGGGACGAACAGTACCGGATTCGACGGCCCGCAGCACCTCTTCGGAAGGCTTCTTCGGGACATCGACGGGCCGCTTGGAACTGCAAACACCATCTTCGACAAAGCCGCTCCATCTTCGACGCACCAAAGCGCTGAGTCTGTTTACCATCGTCCACCTCCGTAATCTTATCGATGTTGGAATTGCGGGGATCAGCCGTCCAGTTCCGACAATAGTTCGTCAAGGACCCTGGCCACGGCCTCCCGGTCCATCACGCCTTCGTGGCGATACCGCTCGCGGCCCTGGTGATCGAAGAACAAATGAGCCGGAATCGTGGTCACGCCGTAGCCCGAGGCCGTCCCCGCCTGTTGGAAGACGTCCACTTGGCGGATAAACACTCGCTCCCCATGGCTTTGCCGGATCATCTCCAGAGTCGGCTCCATGTCTCGGCAGGCCGGGCAATGCTCGGCGGTCAACTGAAGCAAAGCGACCTTTCCCGCTGCACCGGGCGGTGGTCCGCCTGTTCCACCCCGTGAACCGTCCGATCCAAAATATACCGTGGCCACCAGCAACAGGATCAGGACCAGAACCACTAGCCGTTTGCCGCCCCAGGCCGAAGGACTCGCCGCCACGCCAGTCATGCGTGGCTCCCGTCGCCATGCTCGCTATACATCACCGCCTCCCGGCATTCGGCCATGGCTCTCCCCTTGCTTCCGATGAACATCAACCGGGGCCCGATGCGTCGGCATTGGTGCATTCCTTCCCTGAAGACCGTGCAAGCGAGAGTATGCACCCGCCAGAGCTCCCTGGTATCGATGACCAGCCGCTCCTGCCCGGATTCATGATCCCGGAGCAAATCGAGCAGCACATGCGCGGCTTTGCGGTCGAACTCGCCGCGGGCCTTGATCCGCAGTTCTCCGGAGATCAGCTCCGTGGAGACGGAAAAGTCGTGGGACATGGTGCGTTATCCAGTGCTTCGGAATCAGCGTCCAGCAGCGCTTCCATGAGGCGTTTACGTAGTGTTTCAAGCTGCTTGGAGCGAAAACTGCGCTTGCTCTGCTCCAGAACCAGAATCGCCTCGCGAATGGCTCCTTCCAGATGCTTCTCTCGGTGATAGTCACAAAGGTAACAAGACTGACCATCAATATCAATACTTGCTTGTAGTATGGTCAGTTTCGCCAGGATGCGTCCCTGGTCGTCGACCTTCTTGTGCAGTTCCGTGATGCTCTCGTTCAGGGAACCGATAACTGAAGATTTGTCCATGCTTTTGATCTAACTAAATGGTGAGTTTGAGGAATCACGGTTCGTCGTGAGCCGAGCCGAACATTACACCGTCAATCTTTCATGCAGCTCACGCAGAACATCCACGACGCGGTCCTCGTTGCCGGTGAACAGTTCATTTAACAAGGCCGGAGCGACGCGCTCCGGATCGTACTCGATGATCACGGACAGGGCCATGACGTTGACCCGAACGGAAAGCACGCCCGGCGGCAGTTCCGAGTGCGACGCGGTCAACTCCCGAACCTCGGGCCGGGATACCAGGGCCGGACTGAAAAACAGTCGGATGCGTCCGGGAATATGGTGCTTGATGGTCAGGTAATGACGAAGTCCGGCAAGATCGGATAGCTGCATTTTTTCAGTTCTTGTTTTTTTGGTTCTTGGTTCGACGTTCTTCGTTAGACGTTTTTGGTTCTTCGTTCCTGGTTCGACGTTCGTTGCTGTTACCCGGTTGAACCTGACTGACCCGCCCTTTGCTCTCACGGAGAAAAGTGGCGCAAAACCGGATCCTCCGCGTCATTCCCAACAAAGAACGAAGAACCAGGAACGGCTAACGAAGAACACCGTACCCAGAACGTCCCTTACGCCAGCACCCGCTTCCGATACCCGTAAAGATGGTAACTCAGGAATCCGAGAAACATTGCGCCGGTGAAGATGTGCCCATCTTCCCTATCAATGAGGGCGAAAAGCATTGCCAGGCCGAGGCTGGAGAGCATGCCTCGCTTGGCAATGGTCATGTTGGCGGCCTTGTTCGACGCCTTGGGCGTAGATTTGGGCTCCAGGGCGGCGTCAGAGCCGGGGACTTTCTTCAGGGCCTTGTGCAGCGCGGCCTCGACCTTGGGATCGTCCATGTAATGGATCAACAGGCTTCCGGTACGTGGGTTGTGTTGAACATCGAAAACGCCACCCAGTTTGGCGACGGACTCGGTCAAACGGTGTAACGCGGTCTGATCCTCGGTTCGAATCCGGAGTCTTCCGGGAATGGAGCTGACGTACATCGTGACTGCCTCCTTTGGTAGCGGTTTTCGCGAAACACACCCCTTGGGGCACGAGCGCGCCGTGCCCCTACCGCATACCGTCATCGTAGGGGCGCAGACTGTTCACCGTGACCAAGATGGTCGCCAGATTGTGGACCAAGGCCGATACAGCGGGCGAAATCCGCCCGGCCAATCCGAGCAGCACAAGAGCACCGTTGATGCCCACGGCCGCCGAATAGTTCCAGCGCAGCCGGGACATGGCCCGGGACGAGATGGCCCTGGCGGTGAGAATGCCGTCCAGGTCGGCGTTGGTCAACAAGACGTCGCAAACTTCATGGGCGATGTCCGCCCCGGACTTCATGGAAACGCCCACGTCCGCCGCGGACAGGGCCGGGGTGTCGTTGATCCCGTCACCGACCATGGCCACCACGTGGCCTGAGGAACGCAGATCTTGAACAATGCGGACCTTGTCCTCGGGCAGCAACTGGGAATGAAATTCGTCGATGTTCAGCCGTCGGGACACGCTGGCCGCACTCTCCTCGCCATCTCCGGTGAGCATCAAGACCCGCTTGACGCCGCCCTGACGCAGCAGTTGCAGAAACAGGCCCGCGTCACGGCGTACCGGGTCCTCCAAAAGAATGACCCCGGCCAAGTCCTGCCCCATACCCACGTAGAGCACGGAACAGCCCTGCTCCGCGGCCCGGGCCACGGCATCCGCGGCCCGGGCCAAATCGATTTTGCCGTGCTCCTGGAGAAAATGGCGACTGCCGACCAGGACACGTTGCCCCTTGAGTTTGGAGGCTATCCCGTGGGCAAGAATATACTCCAGTTCAGCATGTTCTTCCTTGTGGGACAAGCCTTCCCGATCCGCCATGGTCACCACGGCCCGGGCCAGGGGATGCGGGAAGTGCTCCTCCAGACAGGCCGCGACGCGCAAGACTTCGCGGGCTTCATGACCATTGAAGGGGATTACCTCCAGGCCCTGGGGATGGGCCTCGGTCAGGGTCCCGGTCTTGTCGAAAACATACGTGTCGGCTTGGTCGAGTTTTTCCAAAAACCTACCGCCCTTGATCAGCACGCCCTTGGTGGAAGCCTCGCGCATGGCTGCAAGCATGGTCAGGGGCGTGGAAAGCTTGATGGCGCAGGAAAAATCCACCAGCAGCACGGACACGGCCCGGTTCAGATTCCGGGTCAGAAACCAGGTCAACAGACTCAAGCCCAGGGTCAGCGGCACGACCCGGTCGGCCCATTGTTCGGCTCGGGCCTGCAAGCCGGCCTTGAGCCGCTCGGACTGTTCCAGAATCTTGACGATCTTGTGTACCCGTGTAGCGTCGCCCACCTGATCGGCCCGGATGACGATGGTCCCCTCCTCCACGGCGGTCCCGGCAAAAACCGAAATACCCAGGCCCTTGGCCACGGCCAAGGGTTCTCCGGTCAACGATGCCTGGTTGACCATGGCTTCGCCCTCCACCACCACGCCGTCCACGGCGATCCGCGATCCGGCCTGGACAACCACCAAATCGCCAGCGCGGACCTTTTCCAGAGGCCGCTCCTCCATCTGGTCGCCGTTTTTGACCCAGACCGTGGGCGGCAAGTGCAGCAGGTCCTGGGCCAGTTGGTCACGGGAGCGCTTGCGGGTCCATTGCTCCAGAAATTCGCCCAGGGACAAGAGCGTGGTGATGATCATCACCGAGCGCAAATCCCGACGGGCCAGGGAAATGCCGATGGCCAGGCCATCCAGCACGTCGATGTTCAACCGCCCGCGCAACAGGGATGCAAGCCCCTTGAGCAGAAACGGCAGGGCACGACGAGCGGCCATGATCAACCGAACCCAGGGCGGCAGGAAGGGGCGTAACAACAGTCCGGGAAAGGCCAGGGTGCGCAGGAAAGAGGGTTGGTCTGGCGCATCCTCGGCGGTCATGTCCATGGCCGACCGAGCGGAAGACGGTTGCGGCGTCTCGCTCAGTTCGCGCAAGGCCAAGCCTTGATCCAGAAACAAGCTTAACAGTCTTTCCAAGGCGACGCTTTCGTCATGAAAAACCAGAATACTGCCCGTACGTGAAGATATCCGCGTTTCCCGCACCCCGTGATGACCGATCAGGCCGCGCTGGATCATGTCCATGGTGGCCTGGTCCGGAACGTGATCAAGGCGGAGTCGAAACCGGCCGGGCAAGGCGTGGACGAGTACGACGAGCAAGCGTTTTGGAGGTCTGCCCATGGGGAAATCCTGAGATAGTGAGGTTTAGGAGTCAGGAGTCAGAAAGAAAATTCAAAATCATGAGGTCACCCTGGCCGCAAGACGACCAGGGTGGATGATGATTATTTGGATTTTTCCTGCGCCACGGCGACAGGTTTGGCCTGCTTGGCCTCGGCCACCAAATCCTCCACGTTTTCCTTGGCCTTTTCCAGGGACGTCATCATCTTGTCCTTTACGGCTAGACCTTGGGCCAAGGTGCCCACCACCGCCCCCCGCAAGGGGCTGTCCTGCCGAGCCATGAGGCTGGCCCCGGCCGCGCCGATCACGACACCGGCTAGCAACCACAATCCACTTCGCATCATTTCGTTCATTTCGCACCTCCCGGGTTATCCTATACAAACCATAACACATCGAATTTTTGGACACTTACAAAAAAAAACGCTCCCAGCGCAACCAGAAACAACAACCGCCCCGACTCCATCACCCCACGTGATGGATGATGAAGCCGGGGCGCTTCAGGAGGGGGCTTACGGGATATCCGTGACCTGAATCCAAAGCACGGCTTCCTGGACCAATTCCTTGCCTTCGTGCTCCAGTTCGACCACGTCAGGCACGGCGATGCCCCACCAGCCGGCCTTGGGCAGACCGATGGTGAATTCACCCTTGTCGTTGGCCAGGACGGTCATGGTTTCAAAAGCCGGATGCGGAGCCTCGATCTTGGGCTCGCCGACAAAGGCGTTGCCGGCCATGTCCACGTCCACGTTCAGGTACTCGATCTCGACCTCGATGTTCGGAACCGGCTCGCCATTGGACATGACCACGCCGGTGAACACTCCGCCGGTCCAATTGGCGTAGGGCTTGTTCCGAGGCACGATCTCGGCGGGCAAACCCAAAGGCTCATGCCAGTTGCCGGGCATGCCGCCCACGTTCATGATCATCTTGGTGAACTGTTGGATGTATCCTTCATCGGCCTTTTCATAGTAGGGAGTCGGAACCAGCACGAAAACATAGTCGCCCATGGAGCGGACCACGCGAGCCGGAAGAGTGGCGTCAAAAGCCTTGCCCGCGGCGTCGCCCAGCCCCTTCCAGGTGATCTCCGAGAGATATTCCTTCAGGTCGGTCTTCTGGGGTTCACCTTCCTCGCCGCGCTGATGTACCATGTAGAACTCCTGGACCGGGTCCATGTCCATGATATGATCACCCTCAAAAGGATGGGTGAAGACCAGCTTCATGCTCATCTCTCCACCCTGGTTCAAAGCGCTTTCCGGAGTGTAGAGCATTTGAAAATGGGCCAGGGCCGGGGCGCTCAGGAACAGGGTCAACAATCCGGCAAGTAACAAACCACGTTTCATTTCTTCCTCCATTTCAGGTTTACACAATGTTAAAAATAACAATCCTTCTCATATTGACCAAATGAAAAATCGAGCCAAAACAGACATCGCGGCTCGAACATTTCCTACTCGAAAATCTGCGAACCAGGGATCAAAATGTCATGCCCCTCGCCGCCGTCGAACAGCACGGAATACTCGTCCTCGGGCTTGTCGAACTCCACATCGCTGTTTCCGGACAATTGGAGAGACAAAATCACCTCTCCGGATGCGTCCTTGACAATGATCGGAACCCCGGCGGCACTGGAACCGTCGGAAAACCCGCCTTCGCAGTAGATGGTCCCGTCGGCGTTGTCGAAGCAGGAGAACAGCGGCGTATGCGCCGAAACCGTTCCCGCGACCGTCAGAAATCCCACCAAAACAAACAAAATCAATCCGCGTCGCAACATGTCAGTATCCTCCACTATTAAAAACTGGTTTAAAGGTTTTTGCTAACCACCCCTGGCCCCTCCCAAGAGGAGAATGGGAGATGAGGGATGAAACCTGAGACCTGAGAAACGTTCTTGGTTCCTTGTTCTTCGTTCATCGCTGAAAAAATGATACTCTTGTAAAAATTTAAACGTGAACCTGAATTCCCGTCACCCTTCGGTCCAATCCCCTCCTGGGAGGGGTCAGGGGTGGGTTCCCTCAGGTCTCAGGTTTCACCCCTCATCCCTTTATCTCATCCTTCAGCTCTTTCTCCTTCTCTTTCCCCTCCCCCCGCAAATCCCCGATCCCATCCTGACTCGGCAACTTCAGGGCCGACGGACAAGAATCGCAGGAGCACCCTTTCCTTCTGAAAAACGTTTTCCAAATATAAAAGACAGCCCAAGCCAACAGAACTCCCAGAATCAGGTATTCCCAGAGCATGATCAGACCTCCTTGGCACGAGTGAGAGCGGCTTTGGGCTCTTTCCAGGCCGGATCAGGCAGAAAGGACAGGCCGATGGCCGTGCCCAGGGCCAGGAAGTAGAACCCGACCATGGCCTGGATGCCGCTCAGGCCGAGCCAGGTGCTGATGGTGAACACCCCGCTGGCCACGGCCAGACCGAATACCGTTGGGAAGATGATTGAGAAGAACATCCATTTGTAGGAACCGGTCTGAACCTTGACCATGATCGTGGTGGCAAGGCAAGGCGGGTACAAGGCGAAAAAGAGAATCAGGGCAAAAGCATGCAGAGGGGTGAACCCGGTGGCTTCACCAGACCTCTCCATACGCTCTTCCAGGGACAACGACTCGTCGGCGCCTTCCTGGAACAAGACGCCCAGTGTGGCCACGCTGGATTCCCGGGCCGCGAAGGAACTGATCAGGGCCACGTTGATCTTCCAGTCGAACCCGGCATACTGCGTCACTGGCTCCAGGGCCCGGCCCACGGTGCCGAAGTAACTGTAGACAATGGTTTCCTCGCGGATGGCCGTGCGCAGATTGGATCGTTCGGAGGACAAACCGCGCAGATGCCGGCTGATGGTGCGGGCATCCGCGTCCCTGGGGCGCAGCAAGGGGAAGATCTCAGGATGCAGGGCTTCGTAGCGGTCGTCCACGGCGGAAGAGGCCTCCTGGGTGGAAGCTGCCAGCTTGGCCTCGCGGTAGGTGTTGGCGATGTTCAGCAGGTTGAGCACGGCTTGGTCGTCGGCAAGAATCTCCGCGTAGGGCGTCTCCTGGATGTTCCCGCGAAAGGTGGCGATGGCCTCGTCCATGCGGGCGTCGAAATAGGACATGCGTTCCTCCGGCAGACCGGGAAACTGCAAAAGGACATAGACCACAACGGCCACGGCCACCACGATGGTCCCCACCTTTTTGATGTAGACCCAGGTCCGATCAACGGCGCGGCGCAGCACGCCCATCAGCGTGGGCATGTGGTAGTTGGGCATCTCCATGACGAACGGGGCCGTTTCCCGACCGCGCAGGATGGTCGAGGTGAGCAGCTTGGCGATGATCATGGCCATGATGATGGTGATCGTGGAGATGAACAGCATCAGGTAAGATTTATAGGCCGCGAAATAGATGGAGACCAACAGGGTGTACAGGGGAATTTTGGCCAGGCAGTTCATGTACGGAACGGTTAGAATCGTGGCCAATCGAGAACGCTCGTCCGGAATGCCCTTGGTGGCCATGATCCCGGGCACGGCGCAGCCGCCTGTGAACACCCCTCCCAGAATGAACGGCAGGGTGGACTGGCCGTGCAGGCCGAAACTCTGAAAGACCCGATCCAGGATGAAGGCGATCCGGGCCATGTATCCGGAGTCTTCCAGGATCGCGATCAGGGCGAAGAGAATCAGGAAGATGGGCACATAGTTGAGCAGGGTGTTTACGCTGTCCACCATCCACAGGGACATGGAGCGGAGGATGGTATCGTGGAGCAGCCCGGGGTCGGGCAGGAGTCCGGCAACGACGGTCCGCACCCAGGCCAGGGCGGGCCAGGTCAGGAAGGTCAGCTTATAGCCCTGGACGATGGACAACTCGTAGATCATGTAGACCGTGAGCACCAGAAAGATCGGGGCAAAGGCCCGGTGCAGGAGCACCCTGTCGATTTTTTCGGAAAAGCGCACCGTGTCCGCCCTGGTCACCTCCACGCACTGCTCCACCAGGGAGGCGGCCAAGCGGTCTCGACACGTGACTATATAGTCCGCCGGGGTGATGTCCATCTTCCCCTGAAACACGGCGGTGGCCGCGGATACCGCGTCCATTACGGCATCAGCCCGAGCATGGTGTCGTCGCAACAGCTTCAAGGCCTCGGAGTCGCCCTCCAGGAGCTTGACCGCCATCCAACGCAAGGGGACGGCCTTGACCAGATTTTCCGATTCCAGCAGCTGCTCGTGGACAGAGGCAATGTGTTCTTCCAACTCTTCGTAAATGATCCGCAAACCATGCTGATCCTGGAATCCTTCATCCTCCCCCCGTTCCTCACGAGCCGCGCGGCGCAGGGCCTGGCGCAGTTCCAGCTTCCCCCGGCCCTTGCGGCCCACAGTGGGCACGACCTCGATGCCCAATAGCCGACCCAGCTTTTCGTGATCGATCTTACGCCCTTGGGCCGTGGCCACGTCCACCATGTTCAGAGCCATGACCACGGGAAACGACATTTCCAGAATCTGGAAGGTGAAGTACAGCCCCCGGCGCAGACTGGAGGCGTCGATGACGTTGAGGATGGCGTCGGGTCGTTCCCGCAACAAAAAATCCCTTGCCACCCGCTCTTCCAGGGAAAAGGAGGTCAGACTGTAGGTCCCGGGCAGGTCCACGACCTCCACCCGACCCAGTTCGTCACGATAATTGCCGGTCTTCTTGTCCACGGTCACGCCGGGGTAGTTGGCGATATGCTGGTTCGCCCCGGTGAGCATGTTGAAGATGGTCGACTTGCCGGCGTTTTGCTGACCGGCCAGTCCGATCATGATGTTTTTCTTGGCGGGTGACATGCTATCCTTCAGAAGATCGTGCATTTCCCAAAAGACCACGGGTGGCCGTCTCTATCAGGAAACTATTTGGAATGGCGTAAAAATCTCAGTAAGTACCAAAGTGATTTTCAAGATCAACTCAACACCAGGATACTCGACATAGTCCTGCACATAACGTGAGCGAGCCCGACTAGGCCGCCCGCACGTCGATCAAATCCGCCTCCCGCTTGCGTAGTGTGACATAGTAATCGCCGACGCGCAGCTCCAGTGGGTCGCCCAGCGTGGCGCAACGGACCATTTCAATCTCGGCGTTGGGAACAAAGCCCAGGTCCAGCAGGCGCTGCCGGATGGCCCCGTGGGCCCTGTGTCGTCGGATGCGGCATCGGCACCCGTTGGCCACGTTGGTCAGGGTCTGATCCTCCCCATTGCCGCCCTGCGTGGTATGCGCACAGGAAGGGCACTCTTGGACCGGCATGGCTTTTTGTTTCCGGAAACGATGCAACATGGCTTCATTCTCCTTGTTTGTTGAGGACGCTCACGAAGATTCCAACCCATGGCCCACAAAACCTCAATGAGGCTAAGTCAGTGGCGCTGGATGCTGAATAACTACTGATAAGCAGTTTCAATGTCAACCCCGCAACCTGCTTTCGCCGCACCAGGGACTTCATTTCCATATCCGATCAAAAATGGGAGGGCGGAGTCTGAACGTTACCCTGCCCCTGGATTTCCGCTTTCGCGAAAACCCTAACCAAACTTGCCACAAATCTTCCAATCGTGCTCAGCGAAGCGGTGCTCGCAGCGCTCCGCGCAGCCCCACGGCCAGCCAGTCCAGAACCAAGGTTGGGGCGACCTGTGCTCGCAGGGCCTGCTCGGCCTCGTCCAGGTGCAGGTCAACGGCCCGCCAGGCTGCGGGGCTCCCTTGTTCGCGGAACACCCGAGCCAGAGACGAATCCGGTCGGCCCTGGCAGGCCCGGATCAGACCCCGGCGGCAGGTGTGGACCATATGAAAGGCCAGCGGTCGGTCCACCTGGCCCTTGATCAGGGTCCGGCCGAACCAGCCCCGGCCGGTCGTCAGGAATCGGGCCAGGGCTTCGCCCCATTCCGTATCCGGCCCTCCTTCCCGTTCCTGAATCCCGTCCAGGTCCCAGGACAGGGTCGCCACCCAGCTTCTGGAGACCAGGGTGCGCAACAGGCGCTCCCGTTGAGGGGCCAGCAGGACGTAGGCGTTGCGGGTTTCGGTGTCCTCCATGGACTTGAGCAGGGCGTTGGCCGCCTCTTCTGTCAATTCCTGGGCCTCGCCCAGAGCCACCACCCGGCGCTTCGCGTCCCGGGGCGCCTGACCCAACAGGCCGCGCAGCTCCCGGACCGTATCGATGCCGATCCGCCCTTCCCTGCCGTCCAGATAGATCAGATCCAGAAACACGCCGTCCCGAATCCGGCTGCACGCGGGGCAATGCTCACAGGGCCTCGGGCCGTCGACAGGGAGCGAGGCGTCCGGACCAGGAAGTTCGGGGCCGTCGGGCGAATCGAAAGGAGAGTCGTTGAGAGAAGGAGGGAGGAGGGAGGGAGCCGGAAGCGCCGTACAGTTGAGCAGGGCCGTCCAATAGAGAGCGAGCTTTTCGCGCTCTTCGGCGGTTCCGCCCTCCAGGAGAAGCACACGGGGGGTGCGGGAAAGCAGGCGGGCCAGGATGCCTACCACTCGCTCCTGGCCCGGAATCCGGTACATGTCCGGCACGACCCGCGGGGCCCATTCCTGGGCCTCGTCCTGGGTCTGCTTTTTGGTTTGGCCCTTGGTCCGGGCCTGGGAGGCCGCCTTGGCCATAAACAGCCTCCGTTACGTGCAACGTTCGAAGGTCTGCTGGCGATCCGGCCCCACGGAGACGATGGACACCGGAACCCCGAGTTCCTGTTCCAGCCGCAGGATGTAGGCTCGCGCGGCATCCGGAAGGTCATCCCAGGCCGCGACCTTGCCGATGTCCTCGGACCAGCCCGGTACGTCCACATAAATGGGCTTCACCGCTGCCAGCAGCCCTTCGCCCTGGGGAGGATACGCCAGTTCCCGGCCATTCAGCTCGTACCCGACGCAGATCCGGATTTGGTCCAGGCCGCTGAGCACGTCCAGCTTGGTCAGGACGATCTCCGACACACCGTTCAAGCGGATGGATTCGCGCAGCAAGGGCAGATCCAGCCAGCCGCAGCGTCGTTTGCGGCCCGTGGTCGCGCCGAACTCGCCGCCCTGTCGCTGCAAATGATCGCCCACGGAGTCGAAGAGTTCCGTGGGAAAGGGGCCGGAGCCGACCCGGGTGGTGTAGGCCTTGACGATGCCCATGACCGTGCCCAGCAGCCTCGGCGAGCACCCCGCTCCGGCGGCCACGTTGCCGGCCACGGTGTTGGAGGAGGTTACGAAGGGATAGGTACCGTGATCAATGTCCAGGTGGGTCCCCTGGGCGCCCTCGAAGAGCACGCCGCGCCCGTCCGCGACGGCCTGGGCGATGCGCTCCGAAACGTCCCCAACATGAGCCGTCAGCCGTTTGCCGGACTCCAGAACCTCTTCCAGCACAGCGTCCACGTCCATGGCCTGAGCCCTGTAATAATGGGTGAACAAGGCGTTCTTTTCAGCAAGGGCCTGAACGATCTTACTCCGCACCAAATCCGGCGCGTGGAAGTCCCCGACCCGGACACCCACCCGGGCCGCCTTATCCTCGTAGCACGGTCCGATGCCCCTGCCCGTGGTGCCGATCTTTTCGCCGGTGCGCTTCTCCTCGCGGAGTTTGTCCAGAACCTTGTGGTAGGGCATGATCACATGGGTCTTGGGACTAATTAGAATCCGCTCCGGACCCACGTCCAGTCCGCGGTCGGCCAGGGCGTCCAGTTCTTGGCAAAAGACCTCCGGGTCCAGCACCACGCCGTTGCCGATCAGGCAGACCTTGCCGGGGTGCAATATTCCCGAGGGAATCAGATGCAGGATGAAGGTCTTATCGCCGACGACCAGGGTGTGACCAGCGTTGTTTCCGCCCTGAAACCGGACGATCAGGTCCGCCCGTTCCGTCAGCAAATCAACGATCTTACCCTTGCCTTCATCACCCCATTGGGTGCCCACCACGACGATGTTTGACATGAACCGCTCCTTGAAAGTATATCTTAGCGTTTGCGCAAGACGACCCATCTCCCTAAAAAAGGCCGTCCGCAAAGTCAATGCACGTCATGAAGTTTTCTGCTGTCTTCCGCTTTTCCACGACATGCGGCGTTCCGACGCCTTCTTGCTCCGGCGCGGCCCACGCCGCTCGGCTCACTCTCTCGCAATGAAACGAATCCACTATCTCTTGCTTATCAGACATTGGCGTCTTTTAGTCTTTCTCCTGGTGTTCGCTCAGTTGGTCCTGGTGAACAAACTGCTCTGGGACGCCCACCCTCCCGGTTTGATCAAGCCGGTGGTCCGTGTGTTGGCTCCAGAGTCCGAATTGGTCCACTCCCGAATTTCGCCTTACGGCCCGGGGCTGGAGCGGGAACTGGTGGAACTGTTCGCCGAGCAGGCCGGGGTGCATCCGATCTGGCTGCACATGGACGGCCCCGGAGCCGCCTGGGACGAACTGCGCCATCACCGGGCCGACTTGCTGGTCGGTGTCGGATACGCACCGTCCCGGCCCTTCCTGGACTCCCTGGTGACCCCTGTAGCCTCCGGGCCCATCTACGCCCGCCATCCCGTGGGGGTGGTCCATCAGCGTCGCCACCACCCTCCCCAGGACCCGTCGGACCTCTGCCGCCGCAAGGTCTTGCTCCCGGAAAACCCGCTCCTGCGCCTGACCTTCCTCCAGTTGCTGGACGACGTAGACCGGAACGGCCTGAGCCTGGACGATACGACTTGCTCCGAGGCCCCACTGCTGACCAAGGAAGCATCGCTTCCGGTGCAGCTCGCGGCCATGGTCGAAACCGAGGCCCGCTTCACCCTCGTGGACACCGGGCGTTTCTCTCTTTGGGGGCCGTTCTACGCCGACTTCCAACTGGCCCACAGCCTGGAAACGACTCTGGAATACCGCTGGTTCTGGCGCGACGACCGCAACCTGCTCGCCCCCAAGCTGACCGAGTTCTGGAATAATATGATCCAGGACAATGAGCTGGAGCGGATTCAGGATAAATATCTCGGATTCCTTCCGGAAAGCAGCGACCGCTTCGCCCTGCTGCACCTGCTGGAAACCCTCCAGCGCGAACTGCCCCGGCACGGCAAGACCATCCTCAAGGCGGCCCAGCGTTACGAAATCGACCCCCTGCTGCTCATCGCCCTGATCTATCACGAATCCCGGTTCGACTCCGAGGCGGTCAGCCGCACCGGGGTGCGCGGAATCATGCAGATCACCCAGGTCACGGCCAGGGAACTCGGCCTGGACGACCCCATGAATCCTACCAAAAGCATCCTGGCCGGAGCGCGGTATCTGCGCCAAATATGGAACCGACTGGACCATCCGGACCTTTCCGAGTGGGATCGCTGGTTCCTAGCCTTGTCCGCCTACAACCAGGGTCTCGGACATACCTGGGACGCCATGGCCCTGGCCGGAAGCCTCGGGCTGAAGGAAACGAGTTGGAACGACGTGAAACGCGTCTTTCCCCTGCTCAGCCAGCGCGACTATTACAGCAAGGCGCGCCACGGCTACACCAGGGGCTTCGAAGCCGTGGCCCACGTCGAGGCGATTCGGTACTACTATTACGTCCTACACGGGCTCCTGGTTCTTGAACGACCGGAAGGGAAGCACCTTGGCCGGCTTGGGCGTCCGGGCCTTCTTTCCTGACGCGGTCAGCGGCAAGGCCGGAGCCTCCAACGTCTTCCGGGGTTTTTGCTGCTCGGCCCAGTGATAATTGAAGAGATGATTCTTCCAGCGGACCAATTGGATCAACCCCAGGACCATCACGGCCTGCTCCCACTTTTTCGTGGGCTGAAACTCACCGGCCATTCCTTCATACTTGTCCATCAACGACGTCAACGACGCCTCATCAAACTGGGCAAGCTGGTCGGCCAGCTTGATTAACACCTTTTCCACGAGTAATGCCCTTCCTTCGTTTGTTTATAAGGGTTCACGGTTCACCATTCAGAAATACCGCACACGGCCGCAATCCGTTTTTCTATGCCGTCCGTCCGATGTTTTCAAGGTGAAATGTCGAGAGGCCAGAGGCGAAAGCCGGTCTGAACATCAACCCAAGCCACACCCCAAGCAGTATGAGGAGCGACCATGTCTGACCTGAAATCCATCTACCGCACCTTGTCCGCGGACCCGTTTCCCCGGACCATGACCATCATCCTGGGCGACCAGGAATTGAAATTCGAGAAGCGCACCTGGCGCATCGACGGGGAGGATCGGGGGCTGCGGTACGGGGAAAACCCGGACCAGCCGGCGGCCCTGTACGCTCTGATCCAAGGGACCCTGGAACTGGACGGCGTGACTTTTCGCGAGGCCGGGGACGGCTTGGTTTCCACCCTGACCGAGGCACACATGCTCCAGGCCGGGAAGCACCCCGGCAAGATCAACCTCACGGACGTGGACAACGGGATCAACATCCTCCAGTACCTGCACGCCAAGCCCGCCGCGGTCATTCTCAAACACAACAACCCCTGCGGCGCGGCCTGGAACGACCAGGGGCTGGAGACCGCCCTGAAAAAAGCCTTCTGGAGCGACCGGATCGCGGCCTTCGGAGGCACGGTAGTGGTCAATCGCGGCGTGGACGCGGCCTGCGCCGCGTTCATCAACGAGTCCTACTTCGAGGTGGTGGCGGCTCCGGACTATGCTCCCGAGGCCCTGGACATGCTCAAAAAACGCAAGAACCTTCGTATTCTGCGCATTCCCGGCCTTGCGGAGTTGGAAACTTTCGCGGACAAGCCGTTTTTGGACGTCAAATCCTTGGCCGACGGCGGATTGATCGTCCAGTTCTCGTTTCGAAGTCGCATCCGCGGACCTCAGGATTTCCTGCAGGCCAAGGCCGAGCGTGACGGCACCCTGGTCCAGGCCAGGACGCCCAATGCCAAGGAAATGGACGACCTCCTCTTTGCCTGGGCCGTAGAAGCCGGGGTCACCTCCAACTCCGTGCTCTTTGTCCGCGACGGGGCCACAGTGGCCGTGGGCACCGGCGAACAGGACCGGGTCGGGTGCGTCCAGCTGACCATTTACAAGGCCTATACCAAGTATGCGGACTGGCTCTGCTTCACCGAACAGGGCGTTTCCCTTTATGAACTTCAGGCCAAGGCCGAGACCGACCCGGAAGCGCGTCGCATCCTGGAGGACATCCAGAGCCGAACGGCGACGGCCAAGGGCGGCCTGCCCGGAACGGTCCTGGTTTCCGACGGCTTCTTCCCCTTTCGGGACGGCGTGGACCTGGCCGTTGCCCAGGGCGTCACGGCCATCGCCCAACCCGGCGGCTCTATTCGCGATTACGAAGTGATCACCGCTGTAAACCAAGCCGATCCCCAGGTGGCCATGGTATTCACCGGGCAGCGCTCCTTTCGGCATTGATATAATCTGGAACTCATTTTGACCATATCCCAATCTTCCCCCGCATTGCCCCCCGCCCCCGGAGCCCTGGTCGAATACCTGCAGGACAATCAGGTCAATCTGGCCGTGATACTGGAGGAACATGGCGGGCGAACGCGTCTGTTCACCCAGAGAGGCCGGGAAATGAACCTGCCCGCGGTCAGACTCCTGCCCTGGCACGGCCCGAAGTATCCCCTCCCGGCCACACGGGCCGAACATGAAGAACGACTGGCCCGCCATCTGGGAACGCGCAAGACCCTGGCCGAATCCATCGATGTCATGGAAATCTGGAACCTGGCCCAGGGCGAACTGGACGCGGCCCCCTTGGAATGGTTCGCCGACCTGCTTTGGGAAGAACCCGGGCCGGATCAGCGTTCGGCCCTGGGTCGCGTTCTGCTGGAGGCCAAGACCCACTTCAAGTTTCAGCCACCTTCCTTTTTGATCTATCCGGAGCAAACCGTCCTGGCTCGGCTGGCGGAGCTGGAAGCGGCCCGTGAACACCAGGAACTGGTTGCGGCCGGACAGGACTTTTTCCACCACTTGTGGAAAATCGGGATCTCCAAGGCCTCCGGCGAACCTGATGCATCCTTCCCGCCCCCTCCGGAACCCACTGCCACAAAACTCAGGGAACTGTTGCTGCGACGCATGAATCACCCCGAGGACCCGGCCACGGACGACCTCTGGCGCAACCTGACCAAACGCATTCCGGACCACCCTCAGCAAGCCCTGCTCCTGGGCCAAGCCTGGAGGCTCGTACCGATCCACCACAACTATCTGCTGGCCCAGGCTGGCTACGATTGGCAAGACGATTGGAGCCGGGGATTCCTGCCGGATATTCAGCGTTTGGAAGAAGCGGTTCGAGGCCACGCCGCACCTCCGGAACCCCTTACGCTGTTCAGCGTTGACTCCCCGTCCACCCGGGACATCGACGACGCCTTCACCCTGGAACGGACCGCGGACCAGGGCTTTCGTCTGACCCTGGCGATTGCCCGACCCTGCCTGGAATGGTCCTGGCTCTCGGAACTGGACCAAGCTGTATCCCAACGCGCATCCAGCCTCTATCTGCTCGAAGGGGTCAGCCACATGCTTCCGGAATGGTTGGGCGTCGAACTGTTCAGCCTGCGCCAGAACATGGAGCGACCGGCCCTGCTTCTGGAATTGGACCTGGACCCCGAGGCACGGGTCCGATCAATCGAACCACGTCTGGGCTGGGTCCGGGTGCATGCCAATACTCACTACGAACAGGTGGAAGCGGACATCCTGGCCGGGGTCGAACCCTTCGCCTCGGCCCATCTTTTGTCGGAAAAGCTTCGTGACCACCGCATCGCCGCCAACGCCGTGGTCTTCGATCAGCAGGACCCGCATCTGAAACTGGTCGGCGAGGGAGCGGACATCCGGGTCGTGCGGGAGGAGAAGCCGGCGGCCCCCAAGGCGCAGCTTCTGGTCAGCGAATTCATGGTCCTGGCCAACACGGAGCTGGCCAGGTGGGCCCGGGACCGCGAAGTTCCCCTGCTTTTTCGGACCCAGAACGTCGCCCTTCCACCGGATATCGGCGGTTGCTACACGCGACCGGAGGACATGTACCGGATGTCCCGCATGCTGGCCAACGCCGCCATCCAGACCAAGCCCGCGCCCCACGCCAGCCTCGGGGTCCCGGCCTACGCCTCCGTCACCTCGCCGTTGCGGCGCTACGTGGACTTCATCAACCTGGCCCAGGTGGCCTCCCGGCTGGACCAAGGAACGCCCCGACTGAGCAAGCGGGACCTGGACGCCGCCCTCCCCTTCTGGCGGGCCAGGATGGAGGCGGTGAGCCGAGTGCAACGAACCCGGTCGCGCTACTGGAAACTGGAGTACTTACGCCAACAAAGCGCCAATAACAAAATTTGGGCCGCGATTTTAGTGGACGAAACCCCGACTCAGGCGGTATTCTCTCTACCCGCCGAGCAGGTGCAGGTCCGAGCGCCCAAACGCCTGCTGGGGGACAAGTTTCTCATCGGTGGAAACTTCGGACTCCGCCTGGGAAGGATTGATCCATTACTGAACGAAATCAAGGTGGTGGAGATTATTGATAATCAAACCGAGCAAAAGGAGTAGACGATGTTGAGCATTTTATGGCTGGGCATGAGTTATCTGATCGGGGCCATTCCCTTTGGCCTGCTGTTGACCAAAATGCGTGGCCTGCCCGACCCGCGTCTGCACGGCAGCAAAAACATGGGCGCGACCAACGTGGCCCGGGTTTGCGGAACATGCTGTGGCGCGGCGACGCTGATCCTGGACGCCCTTAAAGGCCTCTTCGCCGTAGGCGTTGCCGCCTCCTTCAGCGATTCCTGGCTGTTTCTGTCCCTCACCGCCCTGGCCGTGCTCCTCGGGCACATGTTCTCCGTGTTTCTGGACGGCAAAGGCGGTAAAGGCGTGGCCACCACCGTGGGCATATTCCTGGGATTGGCTTTCTGGCCAGCCGTGCTGGCCCTGATCGTCTGCCTCACCGTGATCAAGCTGGGCGGGTACGTCTCCCTGGGCTCCCTAGTCCTGGTCACCCTGATGCCCATCTTCATGCTGCTGACCGAATCCTACAGCCTGCTTCCGGTGACCTTGACCATCATGGCCCTGGTTTACTCGCGGCATAGGGACAACATCCAGCGCCTCGCCCAAGGCGAGGAACAATCCTGGAGATGCCGCGCCTAGCTGACTTTTCCCGCTCCCGCCATGCTCGCGCATGGCGGGATTTTTTTTGCCCGATACCCATACCGTGTCGCGTATCCGGAGGTCATCGTTCCCATGTTCGCACCCAGCACGCTCCGACTCTCCCTGCTGTCGGCCAGACTCGCTTCACCTGTTTTCGTCGCCCTACTCATCACGGCCATCTTCATATTCGCCGCTCCAGCCCGCAGCCAGGAAGCTCCACCCGCTGCTTCACCGGACGGACCGACCGAACCAGGCTTCCGAGGGGCTCCCGCCGCAAACCTGGATGTAAGCGGCTACCATTTGTTCAACAGCGCTTTCAAAGACGACCAAGGCAAAATATCCGTGACCCAGACCCGCGCGGACGCCTCCTGGTCCCGCATCAGTCTGGGCTGGCACTCCAACTGGTATTCCTGGGAGGACAAGAATGCCCTGCCCTTTGGAAACGGACAGGATGCCCCATGGGATTCGCTGCACGTGCTCACCTTCATGGTCAATCAGCGCGGGCTTCTTTCACAGCGCTGGTCCTACTTCGTCCAGGGAGCGATTCGCTCCGGGTTTGAAAAGGAAGTCTCCAGGTCCGTGGGCGTGGCGGCCAACGGCGGCTTGGTCTATGCCTGGAGTGAAGACTGGACCGTGGGCCTGGGCGGCTTCGTCGGGGTGGATCCCACCACAAAATTCGCCTTTTCCAGCACCTTCGCCATGGCCGGCCCCTTCGTGCAGTACCGCAATTCTCGCGCCCCGGGTTTCTCCGGCCGCCTCGGATTCCCGAAAAGCGAACTGCGCTACACCGTGTCCCCGGTCTGGTCCACCTGGCTGGGCTTCGGCGTCAACTCGGACACCTACCGCCTGGCCGACGACAGTACCGTCATGCCCAGAGGATATGTCCGATCACGGATGTTCACCACCGGCCTCTACCTGGACGTCACCCCCTCCCCCACCCTGCTCCTGCGCTTTGGCCCGACCTACAACTTCAGCCGAAGGCTGGAAGTCTACGACTCCGGCGGCGACAAACGCCGAAGCCACGACCTGGACGCGACTTTGGGGTTCGAGGCCAAGGTTAGTTGGAGTTTTTAGACCGGAGAAATGAGATGCCGGGGGCCTCACAGCCCCCGGCATGCTATCGGAGAGGAATTGACTTGAAAAATTGAACCAGCCGTCTCTCCGAACAAACTCAACTTTCAGATCGCAGCACGAGAACCGAGCACTTGGCGTGGCGGACGACCTTGGAGGTGTTGGTGCCGAGGAGGTAGTCCTGAAGTTTGATGCGGTGAGCGGGCATAATGATCAGGTCGGCCTCGACTTTTTCGGCCATACGCAGAATCCGGCGATAGATGGAGCCCTGGGCCACGAGGTGCTGGACGTCGATGTCGTCGGGGATATGGGCGTCCACTAACTCATGCAGGAGGTTTTCCGCGTCGGCCACGATCTTGTCGCCGGCGTCGGAGGGAAAGTAGTCGGCCACGATGGGCATGCCCATGTCCGGAACCACGGTCAGGGCAAACAACTTCGCATCATAAAACCGGCATAACTCGGCAGCGCGCTCAAGACTCATCTTTCGGGTGCGTTCGCCTTCCTGGATATCAATGGGAACAAGGATGCGCTTGTACATGTCGGCTCCGCGATTCGGGTTGGGGGGTCAGGGTTCAACGGTTCACGGTTCAACAGTTAATACCATTTCTAATTCAATGATTCTCTATCGGCGTCGCTATTGGAATCGGCGCTTCGCTATCGGGGTCGAAGTCAGGCTATGCGCATTCAAACATTTTCGATTCCGATGCCGATTCCGACCCCGATAACTGTATTTTCTTAAGCGAATAACACATTATCGAATTCGAATTGGTATAAGGGGGCAGCAGTAAAAAAGCGAGGCCGAGTTCTCGTTATTTTAGGAGTGCGATGCCTCAGGCCGGAGACGGCGAAGCGTCGCCGCCCACCCGTTTTGACCGGTACATCTGCCAGGCGAACAGGGAGAAGTACATGGCCACGCCGAGGATCTGCATGCCCAGCCGATCAAAGGGCAGATAGGCCGCGAAGACGCCTGGGCGGAAGGTAGTGGCGCAGACGGACAGCAGGAACAGCCGCTCCAACCAGTTGCAGCGCGTGACCAGCCAGCCTTGTAGAGCCGAGGCAAAGGCGAACATGGCGATCAGGCCGGAGAAGAAAACCCAGGTCAGATACCAAGGGTCCTCAAGCCAGATCACCTTGCCGGTGTCGGTCACCCCGGAAATCATCAACAGATCGGTGTTGAACAGGAAAATGAACGGCAGGATGGCCGTGCGCAGGCTGTAGGCGAACCCTTGGACCCCGGTCTTGATCGGGTCCGTGCGGGCGATGGCCGCTCCGGCGTAGGCCGCCAAGCCCACCGGCGGAGTCACGTCGGCCAGGATGCCGAAATAAAAGACGAACAAATGGGCCGCGATCAGCGGGAAAATCAAACCGGCGTCGCCGCCGAGCTGAATGATTACCGGCGCGGTCAGGGTGGCCATGATGATGTAGTTGGCCGTGGTGGGCATGCCCATGCCCAGGATCAGGCTGGTAATGGCCGTGAAGACCAGCATCAGCACGATGTTGCCCATGGACAGGGTAGCGATGATGGTGATGAAGCGGCCCACAAGACCGGTGATGGTCACCACGCCGACGATGATCCCGGCCGTGGCCGTGGCCACGCCCACGGAAACCATGTTCCGCGCTCCCATGATCATCCCGCTCCAGACATCGTGCAGACCCTGCCACGTGGCGGTCAGCAAAAAGCGCTTCAGGTCGATACTCGGGTCCAGGGTCCCAGCCCGCTTGTGTACGCCCAGGGACAGGAAGGCGATGATCGGCCGCTGGACGAGCATGATCACGACCAGGCTTTCAATGGCGTACAAAGCCGAAGCAATGGGGGAGCGGCGCATGATCACCAGATAGAAGATCAGCACGCCCAGGGGAATGATGAAATGACAGCCCCGGAGCACGGTCCTGCCGAATTTGGGCAGTTCCTTGCGCGGCAGGGCCTTGATGCCCATTTTCAGGGCCTCCAGGTGCACGATGTACAGCAAGGCCAGATACGCAATCAGGGCCGGAAACAAGGCCGCGCGAACCACGTCCAGGTACGGGATCCCGATGATCTCGGCCATGATGAACGCCGCGGCGCCCATGATCGGCGGCATGAGCTGCCCGTTGACCGAGGAAGCCACTTCAATGGCGGCGGCCTTGTGCGCCGGAAAGCCGACCTTCTTCATCAGCGGGATGGTGAAGGTTCCGGTGGTCACGGTGTTGGCGATGGAGGAGCCGGAAACCAAGCCGGTCAACCCGGAGGCCATGACCGCGGCCTTGGCCGGACCGCCCCGGAAGGTGCCCAGGGCCGAAAAGGCCACATCGATGAAATATTTGCCGCCTCCGGCTCGGTCCAGAAGCGCCCCGAAGAGGACGAACAGAAAGACGAAGTCCGTGGATACGCCCAGAGGGACGCCGAAAATGCCCGTGGTGGTCAGGTACATGTCACTGATGATGAAATCCAGGGGGACGCCCCGGTGGCGGAACAGCGCGGGCAAATGAGGACCAATAATGGTGTACAGCAAGAAAATGGCCGCCAGAACTGCCAGGGCCGGCCCCAGAGCGCGCCTTGCCGCTTCCAGCAACAGCACAATCAGGATCACGCCCATCCAGATGTCCAGTTGCGAGGGCAGACCCATCCGGGTGATGATTCCGCTGTAGTCCCACCAAATGTACAGGGCCCCGGCCGTGGCCAGGATGGCCAGCAGGATGTCGTAAAGCGGAATATGCGTCCGGATGGAGCGGCGAGCGAAGCTGGGAATCATCTTTTGGGTCCAGGTGACCCACATGGGCGGGCTGTACTGCTTGTAGGCCGGGTAGGCCAGGAAAGCGAGACAGATGGCGAATCCCAGGTGCCAGGAACGGGCGATGTGGGAGTTCATCGGCTGATAAGCCAGATAGAGCTGAAAACCGGACCATCCCAGACACAACAGGGTGATGATCCAGGCGGCCACGGGATGCTTTGGCTCCCGGGCCCCGGCTTCGACCATGGCCACCATGTCTTCGGCGGACTGGCGAACCCGGGTTTTCTTGCGCGACCCATCTGCGTGTGATTCGGCGGCGCGCTCAACGCCCAGCGGCATGGCTTCGGTACGTTCCTGATCGGTCATGGCGGACCTTTAGTGCTTGTAAGGACGATGCGGAGGGAGGAAAAAACAGGGGCGGTTCGCAAACCGCCCCTGAACAAACGAGATAGGCTACATCCAGCCTTTTTCCTTGTAGTACTTTTCAGCGCCGGGATGCAGCGGAGCGGACAGGCCCTGCAGCATTTCCTCGGGGTTCAGGTTGCGGAACGCTGCGTGGGAAGCACGCAGTTCATCCAGGTTGTCAAAAACCGTCTTGACCATGTCGTAGACCACCTGCTCGGAGACGGAGTCGTTGGTGACCACGGTGGCGGTCACGGCGTAGGTCTCGATGTCCCGGTCAATGCCGCGGTACGTGCCGGCGGGGATGCTGGTCGTGATGTAAAAGGGGTGCTCGGCCACGAACGCCTTGACGGCGTCGGAATTCAGGGGAACCATGTCCAGATCCACGGACTGGGCAGGCTCTTCGATGGCCGCGCTGGGGTTACCCACGGTGTAGAAAAAAGCATCAATGTTGCGGTCCACCAGTGCACGGGAAGCTTCATGCTGCTGCAACGCCTCGGCCCGGAAATCCGTGTTGAAGTCCAGCCCGTACATGCGCAACACGTCCTCCGCGTTGCCACGCTGACCCGAGCCGGGATTGCCGATGTTCACCCGCTTGCCCTTCAAGCTTTCAACAGTGGTAATGCCCGTATCTTTCCGAGTGACCAACATGACGGTCTCGGGATGCATGCTGAAGACGCTGCGCAACCCCGTGACCGGCTTGCCTTCCCAGTCAGCGGTGCCGTTGTAGCCCTGGAAATTCCTGTCGGACTGGGCCACGGCGAAATCAAACGCTCCGCGATCCAGGGCGTTGATGTTGAACACCGAGCCACCGGTGGGCCGGCCGATGTAGTTGTACTCTCCGCCCATATGCTTGTTCATCATGTTGCTGATCTGCAGGGCGACCTGATAGTAAACTCCGGTAATGGACGCTCCGCCGAACAGAATGTCCTGCTTCGCCATGGCCTGGGGCGCGGACAATGCCAGTCCAAGGGCGACGACCAAGGCTACGAACCATTTCTTTCCTACCATACTCACACCTCCATAACAAAAATGTTAAAAATCGAACAATTTCACCTCTCACCAATCTTGTCTGAAGTGATATGCCGAAGTTGGGTACTGATGTCAAACGCCGCGGATTCACAATCAGTGGGCCCGATTGGTCCACAAATCCAGCAACAATGAGGCGACCAAGGCGGAGCGCTCCATCAGACTGCACCTGACAATGTACTCTCTGTCACTGTGGTCCAGGTCACCTAGCGGCCCCAGCCCGTCCAGAACCGGAACGCCTCGGTCGGCAATGAAGTTGGCGTCGGAAACTCCGAAACGCAGCTCGTCGGGCAAGTCGTATCCCAACAGCGCCGCCTGCCTCCGGGCCGCCGCGTACAGGCCCTTGTTCGCCTCGGATTGGGGCATGGCCGAGCGGCCCGAGGTTTCGACATACTCGCAGGAAGTGCCGGGAACGGTTTGATCCGCGAAAAGAGCCGCCAACGATTCCCGCAGCCGGGACTGGCCTCCAGGCGAGAGAAACCGGGCGTCCACCAGGGCCTGGGCCAGTTCCGGGACGGTGTTCGGCCCGATTCCGCCCTCCACGTAGCCCACGTTCACGGTGACTTCCGCGTCGTCGTTCAAGGCTTCCAAGGCCGTGATCTTGTGGGCCAGTTCCAGGATCGCGCTGGCCTTGGAACCGCCCTTGGCCGCGTGTCCGGCCCTTCCGCGGACCGTCACCCGCAACCCCAATCTGCCCTTGCGGCCCGTGACCACTTCCCGGTTCAGCCCCCCGCCTTCAAACACCAAACAGGCCAGACAACGCCCGGCTTGCTCCTCGATCCAGGGCCGGGAAGCCGGAGAGCCGATCTCCTCGTCGGAATTACACAAAAACGTCACCGGCATGTCATTCAAAACGCCCAGGCTCCGGAGCGCCTTGAGCGCGTAAACGCCAACCACCAAGCCGCCCTTCATGTCGTAAACCCCGGGCCCGCGGCAGATATCGCCGTCTTCCTGAAAGACGGTGAACGTCGTGTCAGGTGGGAACACGGTATCCATGTGCCCCACCAGGACGAAGCCGGATTCGCCGGTGATCCATGGCCCGGATGAGGCCTGGACCATGTTCCCGTAGTCGGCAAAGGGCAGGATTCGGACATCCGGCAAGACCTGTCCCAGTACCTCGCTCATGGCCTCGGCCATAAGGTCCAGACCCGACTTGTTCCGACTGCCGCTCTGGATCTCCACCAAACGCCGCAGCAGTTCAACGGCTTCGGTTTCCCGGTCCGCCAGGTAGGCGGCAATTTGATCGCGCATGGAAGGACTATTCTTCCGTGTCAGCCTGATACCTGGCGAACCCGAAATCCCGGCGGGCATACTCACCGGGATCGGCGTCCGGGTACATCACCCGCTCCTCGTTCCAGGGCTTGTGCATCCGCAGGTTGCCGTCCTTGCGCCCGAGAAGGTTGGTCTTGTGCAGGGGGATCTTACCGCCGGCCGTGGCGATGTACCGGGGGATGGCGTCGCCGGAGATGTTGCCGTACATGCTCTCGATGATCTCCTGGCCCGTGGCCACGGGAACGCGCAAATGGGCGAACTGTGGGTTGCGGTAGCTGCAATTGAACACGTAGTAGGGGCGAACATAGGCCTCCTGGATGGTTTCGCACAGCTTCCACATCTTGATCTTCGTATCGTTGATGCCTTTGAGCAGCACGGCCTGGTTCATCACTGCCATAACCCGCCTAGAAATCGCCTTGAAAGCGGCCCTGGACACCGGAGTTATCTCCTGGGCCGTGTTGATCTGGGTAACCACGCGTATCGGTTTGCGGTCGTTGCTGGCCTCCAGGATGTCCAGCAATTCCTCTTCCACACGCTGCGGCGTGGTGACCGGAATCCTGGTGCCCAGGCGCTTCATCCTCACGTGCTCGATGGAGTCCAACTCGCCCAGAAGCCATTCCAACATGGAGTTGGGCAGCACGAATGCGTCCCCGCCGGTGACCAGCACGTCCCGGATTTCCGGGTTGGCCCGGATGTAGTCCAGGGCCTCGCCGTAGGCCTCCTTGCTGTAGATCCGGTCCTTGGCGCCGATATGCGCGATGCGCAGACAGTGGGTGCAGTACATGGCGCACATATTGGTGGCCTTGATGGTCACCACCCGGGGATAGAATTGGTCGATCAGCCGGGCCGGGGAATGATCCGCGGCCACCGGTGGGATCTCCACCCCGGCGTTGTCGATCATTTCCGCGGTGGGCACGGCCTGGAGCAGCACGGGATCGTTGCTCCTATCCGGCAGGATCAGACTGGCATAGTATGGGGTCAGGCGCATCCGATAGGTTTGGGTGACCCGGCGGACCTCCTCCACGGCCTTGGCCGGCAGGTCCAGCACCGAGGCCAACGCGTCCACGCTCTCAATGGCATGGCGCAACTGCCCGGAATAGGAGTTCCAGTCCGCATCCGTCATGCCCAGAACGCGCTTGATCCGCGCCTGGTTCTCCTGAATCCGCTCCCAAACCTCGCTCCCGCTGGGCGCTTCAACGGCGTGGCGGTCCAGGTAGTCGGCGATCCGGGCCTTGGCCTCGACGACAATGGGCAGGGCCTTGCCCACTCGACCGCCCACGGTCACTCCGTGCTCATCCAATTTGGCATGCTTGTCCGCCAAAGTTACAAGTTCCTCCCGGGTCAGGCCAAGTCGTTCCGGTGTCAGGTCCTGCTCGCCATGAATCCGAGCCAATTCCACGAACAGTTCGACAATGGGACCGGTGCGTTCCTGGGTCAGGGCCGTGTTCTTCAACTCGGCCACGGCGGCGCGCTGTTCTTCTGATGCGGAAGTCTCCTCCTCGGCGATGAACAAGCCCTCAAAAAACTCCTCGGTAAACGAATCCAAGACATACGGCGTCATGCTGCTCATGATCATTCATCCTTCGTTGTGGTTTGGGTCTGAAGCGTTTCGAAAATGGATTCCTTGAGCTGTTTGATGCCCAGACGGATATCCTCCTCCAACTGCGCCCGGGTGTGACCGACGGCCACCACGCGGCCCAGGAATGTCCCCGGCTGCACGGCAAGCCTGCCGCCGACATGTTCCACCACGATCACGCCGTGGTCCTGCCTGCCGGCCTTGACCTCCCGAAACAGGGTTCGTTCATCCTCGTCCACGGGCACGATCTGATTGGTTTCGGCTTCCTCGTCCAGTTTGTAGTTGTAGGTCCGCCAACAGATGTCGCCCAAGGCGTCGACGATTTCCATCTTGTTTTCCGGAAAACGGTTATGCATCACGGCGTGGTACTCCAGTTCCAATAAGCCGGGCGTATCCGCCGGCAAAGCGTTTTCCAGAGTACAGCACATTTCCATGGTGGTGCCCTGTTTCCGGGCATTGACTTCCACGAAAAAAATCCGGCCCTGGCCGTCGACAACGTAATCGCAACCGAAAATCCCACGATACCCGCTGCGGCCCATGACCTGCCCCACCTTGCGGGTGATCTCCCGCAACTCCCCCTGCAAGGCGGAAGACAGCGCCGACGGGAATGTCGATCCGCGAAACTTGTTCCCGTCCTGAATCTCTTGGTCCGCGATGGCCGCGATGAACACGTCCGCGGGGCCGGCCACGACGCCAAGCACGGTGGGGTCGTCGAGATGGGGAATATAGCGGCTGATGAAGAATTTCCCCTTTAGGTGGGCGGCTTTGGTCTCGATCTCCTCCTGAGTCGTGGCCAGAAAGCTGTTCACCCCGGCCGCGGAATAGGGCTGGCTGACGAAAATGCCGTCCGGCCATTCCCCCCAGAGATCCCGTGCCGTTTCCAGCATGTGCTCCGCGTCCGCGCAAACCCGGTAGTCGATCAGGGGAGCCGTACCCTTGAGCATCTGCAACTGGTAAAGCTTGTTGTTCCAGATATTGGCGATATGCCCGCTGGGCCCGAGGATGCGCACGTCGGGAATCAAAGCCAGGGTCAACTCCGGAACGGATTCAAAAACGTGGATGAACACCTGCCCCTGCTTGTCCAGGAGTTGCCGGACCAGGTCGTTGACCGCGGCGGAAGCCGAGACCAGGGAAGCGAAGGTTCTCGGGGCGATCCGGAAACTGACCTTGCGCCCTTTGGCCCGGTACAGTTCCCTGGCCATGGGATTGATCACCAGGGTGTTCTTGTGCGGGTAGGATTCCAGCACGTCCGACAGGATGGAGATGAAATCAAAAGGCCTCCCGTGGATCTTGGACAGGGTCTCCTTGACGAACTGGTTCAGGCAGTCCGTCTTGATTTCACCGATGTACAAAAAATATGAAACTTCAGGGTCCAACTTGATGTCCGAAAAAAAGACATCGTCCTCCATGAGCATATTCTCGCCCTCCGCGAAATACGGATAAAATCTGCTTCCGGTAGGCCGTTTTCATGACGAGGTCAATCGATTTTGAGTTCAAGGTTCAGGATACAAGGGGTAACGGACTGCTATGGTCCGCCGGGCAAGGCGCAACTCGTTGTGGACGAGGGGCCCAGCGGCTTGGCCGGTCCCGCCGCCCGGCCGGTCTGACGGGCGATTCTTTCCAGCATGCCCTTGAAGATCAGGATGTGGAACGGATAGGTGGCGTACCAGTAGACCAAGCCCCACAGTCCTTTCGGCAAAAATCGGGAACGCTCGATGATTTCCGTATGCTCTCCTTCCGGACCGGCGGGACGCAGTTCAAAATCCAACAGGGCATCCCCGGGCACCTTCATCTCGGCCAGAAGCCGCAAGCGTCGGCCGGGTTCCAGTTGGAGCACCCGCCAGAAGTCCAGGGCGTCGCCGACCCGGATTTCGGATGGATGGCGTCGCCCGCGCCGCAGCCCCACTCCGCCGACAATTCGATCCATGAACCCGCGCAACCGCCAGAGCCAGTCTCCATAGTACCAGCCGGTTTCCCCGCCCAAAGCGGCCACTACCGGCCAGACCTCCTCCGGCCTGGCCGCGATCTTGATGTGGTAGGACACCCCCAGCAGCGTGCCTCCGGCATACGGAGCGTCGCCGCAATCCAGCCATTCCGGAGGCGGCTGAAACCCGGCGTCGCTCCAGCAGGTTTCCACGTCCAGCTGCTGGACCTTCTGCAACGCCGTGGCAATGGCCTCCCGACAGGTCAAAAGCGGCTGGGGGATGATCTCCCGTATCCGGTTCTCCGCGCAGACCACCCGGTTACGCAGCCCCAGAACCAGAGGCTTGGCCAAAATCGTGGGAATCGGTGTCACGAAATTGATCCACAAGGATGAGAGGTGCGGGGTGAGCAGGGGGACCGGGATCAGCAGGCGTTTCGGCAATCCGGCGATTTCGGCGTACAATTGAAACATTTGGGCATAGGTCAGTACGTCCGGACCGCCGATGTCGTACGTCTGGCCGGTGGTTTCCGGATGTTCCAGACAGCCCGAAAGGTACTCGATGACGTTGGACACGGCGATGGGTTGGCATTCGGTACGCACCCAGCGCGGGGTGATCATCACCGGCAAGCGCTCGGTCAGATAGCGCAAGATTTCAAACGACGCACTGCCCGACCCGATGATCATGGCCGCCCGCAGGAAGGTCACGGGCACGCGCCCCTCCCGCAACACCCTGGCCACCTCCAACCGGGAGCGCAGATGCTTGCTCAGATGCGCGTCGCTCTCATCCCCCAGGCCGCCCAGGTAGATGATCCGCGAAAGCCCCTGAGTCTCGGCGGCCCGGGCCATGTTCTCCGCCGCGACCCTGTCCGTCGAAGCGAAATCCCTGGCGCCCGGCGTCATGGAATGCACCAGGTAGTACGCCGCGGAGCAGCCCTCCATGGCCCGCTCCAGGGAAGCCTGGTCCATGACGTCGCCCTGGGCCAGCCGCACCAGCGGATGTCCGGCCCAGGGTCGGCATCCAAGCTTGCCCAGGGAACGGGCCATGGCCGTGACCGCGTGCCCCCGATCCAGCAGCTTTTTGATCAGCCTCCCGCCGATGTACCCCGTGGCCCCGGTGACCAACACGCGTTGCTCAGCCATGAACATCTCCTTTTGCCCTGAACGTGGTCATCCCCCAGGACAGATTTGTACTCGATCCTCGGGTGCTATCCGGATCGGTATCGAAATCGAAATCGTGATCGAAATCGTGATCGAAATCGTGATCGAAATCGTGATCGAAATCGTGATCGAAATCGTGATCGAAATCGTGATCGAAATCGTGATCGAAATCGATTTCTGATAACTTTCCGATTTCAATAGCGATTTCGATTTCAACTGATGCCGGCCCACCCTGGGGACACGCCCTGAACACTCAATCGTCTACTATACTGGGATTTCTGAAGTTTCACAGAGAACAAAATTGCCCTGGATCATACCCCGGCCTGATTGCTTTCCCGGTGGTTGCTCGCTAGGTTGACTCCGGACCGTCCCATGAGGCTCAGTCCTTGATCCGCCTTCAGGCAGCCGCTTTCCAGGCTTCGCGGAGACCAACCTCTCATGCCCGACATCGCCTACCTGCACATCTTCCTTCGCGCATCCTGGATCATCCAGGGCGTGTATCTTCTGCTGGGAACAATGTCCGTGATCTGCTGGGGGCTGGTCTTCGCCAAGCTGATCCAATTTCGCCGCTTGTCCAAAACCGTGACCGAAGACACGGAGACATTGCGGGAGGCCAGGGAGCTTCAGGCCGCCTTTCTCAACCTCTCCCCGGGCTCCATCACCCAGACGTTGGCCCAGGCCGGACACGACGAGTACCTGGAACTCCAGGGGCTAGGCCTGCCTCAGGGCGAACGCGCCCAGATCGTCCTGGAGAGCTTGCGGCATACGCTCCGGGATGAAGTCCGCCGACAGGCCGACGCCGGTTTTCGCCCCCTGACCTTTCTGGGCGTCTGCGCCAATGCCGCGCCCCTGATGGGCCTGTTCGGCACGGTCTGGGGCATCTTCCATTCCTTTCAGGGCTTCAGCGAACTCAGCCGGGCCGCCAATTTGATGATCGTAGGCCAGGGGCTGGGCGAAGCCCTGGGAACCACTATCGTCGGTCTGCTGGTGGCCATTCCGGCGACCCTGTTCTACAACTACTTCCTCAGCCGCCTCGGCGCATTGGAACGCAACCTCGCCCACTTCGCCCAACTCTTCCTGAAGCTCGTCAAGCACGACCTGCACCGGCAACGGACTCCGGAGCCGGATCATTCGCGCTGAAAACGCGCCTTGATAACGTCCTCCACCTCTTTGGGGATTTCCGGCTTGCCCTGTTGGTTCAGGGCCGTGGCGGTGATCTTTGCCTTGAGCACGAGCTTTTGGTCCGGAAGGCGGTGGATGTCCTGGTAAAAAACCATCCGCAGCCGGGACTCCTTGATCAGGCTCAGGCCGACGACAAAGGAATCCCCGCTGGTCAGGGCGCTCTTGTAGTCGATTTCCGCCCGGACCACGACGAAATAGACCCCCATCATGGTATATTGCTTGAAATCAATGCCCACTGACTTCATGCATTCATGGCGGGCATGTTCGAGATAATTTTGATAAATGGCGTTGTTCACGATCCCTTGCATGTCGCATTCATAGTCCCGAACGGACATTTCCAGAGTGAAGTCATGGTTTTTCATGAAAATTCCTTTTCAAGCAGGATGCTTTGTCAGAGGTCAGCGTGAAAGGGTCGGCCTGTTTTTTTATTACCGTAATGGGATATCCGAGCGATTACATCGACGTCAAACGATTCCCGCCCGGTTTTTGCTCGACAGCCGCCGCTCCATCCGCCCCACCAGCATCGCCAAGACAAGATAAATCAATGTCCAGCAGGTCAGACCGGGTAAAACCCATACTGTGTTTCCGAGTTGAAGCAGGAACAAACCGGATAGCCCGGCGGCCAGCATCACGGCGTACTCCGCCAGCACGGTTTTGCGGTGTCCCCAACCCAATTGGACCAGGCGTTGGTAATAATGGCTGCGATGGGCTTGCCAGACCTTTTCTCCGGCCAGCAGACGCCGCAGCAAGGTCACGGTGGCGTCCACGATGAACGGGGAAAAGACCAAGACCCCGGCCCAGAACGGAAACATCCCCCGGCCGTCGGCCCAGAGAATCAGCGCTCCGGCCCAAAATCCCAGGGAGGAGGCCCCGGTGTCGCCCATGAATATCCTGGCCGGAGGGTAATTGAAGACGAGAAACCCCAGGCAAGCCAGGGCCGTGCTCCAGCAAACCAGGGCGTAACCGGACTCGCCGGCCAGCAAGCCGAACAGACCCAGAAAGCCGAACCCGATCAGCCCCATGCCCCCGGCAAAACCGTCCATGCCGTCCATGAAATTGTAGAGATTAGTCATCCAGACCATGAAGAGGCCGGAAAAAAGAACCCCCAGGCTCATCGGCCAAGCCCAAACCCAAACGCCCAGGTCCAGGGCTCGCGGCGCCAAGCCTCCAGCCAGAAGAACGAACGCGGCCGCGACGTGCACGGCAAACCGGGGAACCACTCCAACGCCTTTGCGGTCGTCGACAAAGGAAACCATGGCCACCAGCAATGCCCCGCCCACCAACCAAAGCAGTTCCGGAAACGCTCCGCGGATCAGCATCTCCGTCTCCCACTCGCCGGATGCTCCAAGGGCAAGGACGTCCATGGCCAAGGCGACGATCATGCCGACGGCCAGACCGGCCAGGATGGCCAACCCTCCGGTCCGCGGCACGGGGGTATGGTGCAGGGAACGCTCGTTGGGATGGTCCAGGATGCGCAACCGAGCCCTGCCGGATGTCAGGTAAGCGGTCAGGACCGCGCTGGAGAAGAGCGCCGCGAATACGGGCGCGAGGAAAGACAAGCCGGGGCCAAAGCTCATTTCAGAGTCAACTTTGCGTCAACGTTGCGTCAAGCCGCTTTCGCGGCCATATACCAACGGGCCATATCCAGCAGGCCGTCTTCAAGGCTTTTGGTCGGGGCCCAGCCCAGTTCGCGCCGGATTTTTCCCGCGTCCACCTCCAGGGAACCGGTCAGTCGCCGGAATTCGGATTGTCGCCCGGCGAACTTGGCCGCCACCTCCATCCAGGCCACGGGCACGGAGAACAGCTTGGCCTTGCGGTCCATGCCCTCAGCCAGGATCTGGACCAAATCACGAGACGAAATCGTTTCCGCGTCCGCCAGGAGATAGGTTCCAGTCGTCGAATGAGCGACGCACAGACTCAGCGCGGAGCAGAGATTCTCCAAACCGAGCATGCTTCGCTTGTTCCGGACCGCGCCCAGGGGCAAGGTCCGGCCCTGACGGATGCCGTCCATCAGCCGCAACAGGTTGCCCTTGACCCCGGGGCCGTGCACCAGGGGCGGACGAAGAATCGTCACTTCCAGGCCGGTGGCGGCGGATGCCTCGGCCAGAACCTGTTCGGCCTCCCATTTGGTGATCCCGTAGGGATCCTCGGGTCCGGGCGGATCGTCCTCGGTAAAGGGGCGACCATGGGTCTGCTCCCCGTTGACCTTGATCGAGCTGACAAAGACCACCCGCCCCACCCCGCTCTTCACGGCTTGGCGAGTCATATTCTCCGTGCCGTCCAGATTCACCACCCGATAGGCGCTCAGAGCCTTGGCCTTGTCCTGAATCCTGTGCGCCCGCCCGGCCAGATGCACCACGACCTGGACCCCGGTCAAGGCATCGGACCAGTCCGTTTCCCCGTCAATATCGCCAACCTCGACGACGTCCTCGTCGCTCACGCCTTCCGACTTCAAAGGCAAGGCGTCGTCCAAAACGCTTCGTGTGCGCACGGCGGCGCGGACCGCATGACCCTGATCACGCAAAGCAGAACACAGCGCCCGCCCCACGAAACCGTTCGCCCCGGTGACCAATATCCGTTTCTCCGACATGATTGCTCCAATCCGTCAGGTGTGTGCGCTTTGCGCTAAAATCGGCAAACAAAACACGAACCCTGAACCGCCACATCTTCATGAGTTCTCCGGGTCCGTGAACAGCCAAAATTATTACCCGTTCAAGCCGACATTGCAAACCGTCTCCCCCAAGCCGCCGACAGCTGCACGGCGTCCGTGGACGATCAAAATATTGGATGTTGGAGTGGTTAAACGAAAAAAGCCCGTCACGACAATCCGCGACGGGCTTAAATTGGTAAAAAAAACGAAAAGAAGGATCAGTCTTTCAACTTATTAACAGCCAGGGTCAGTCGGGACACCTTTCGGGCCGCGCACCCCCAGTGAATAACTTTTTTTCCCGCGGCCTTGTCCAGAACGGTGGTGGCCTGCGTCAATTGGGCCTGGGCTTGTTCCAAATCCTTTTGCTCCACGGCCTGACGGACCGCCTTCACGGCATTCTTGATCCGGGTCTTGGTCGCCTTATTGCGGGCCTGAGCCTTCAGGCTCTGACGGTGCCGCTTGAGTGCCGATGCATGATTAGCCAATGTCTTTCCTCCTCAAGGATGTAGAATCGATAAAATTTGAATATGGGCGGCACGTTGTGCCTTTCGAATTGTCTCACATGGCAAAAAAAGATTCCTACGCAAAAGAGCGTCAAGTTGTCAAGGAATTATCTTCACGGGTCAGTGTTTTTTGTCGCTAAACCTGCAAGGCCGGAAAGTCGGCAAGCGCGTCGAACCGGTCCACTAGGGACTTGAGTAAGTTCAGACGATTATTCCGCAATTCCGTCTCCGGACACATGACCATGACATGGTCGAACAGGTCGTCCACATATGGTTTGATTTCCAGAAGCAGGGCCAGCATATCCGCGTACCGATCCTGGGCCGCCATTTCCTCCCAGCGTGGAACGATGGCCCGCCAGGCCCCGGCCAGAGCCTTCTCTTGAGATTCAGTGAGCAACGCATCGTCGCAGACGCCGCTGAGGCTTGGACCGTCCGCGCTGTCCACGGCCTGCTTGCGGATGATGTTCGCGGCCCGCTTGAAGGTCTGCACCGAGGCCGTAAACTCCGGCTCCTTGCTGAAGCGCAACAATGCCTCGACCCTGGCCCGCAGGGCCCAGACATCCGCGAACCCGGCCCCAACCGCTGCGTCCACGATCCGAGTGGGATAGCCCTGACCTTGGAAATAGGCTTTCAGGCGCTGGCCAAAAAAGTCCAGCAGCTTGGCCCGGCTCACCTCGGGCTCGATTTTCCACGAAGTCGGCCCATAAGCCTCCTGGGCGTCCGCCAGCAGCTTCTCCAGATCCAGGCGCAGGCCGTGTTCCATGATGATCCGGCAGATCCCCAGGGCGGCCCGGCGCAGGGCGTAAGGATCATTGGCCCCGGTGGGGGTCATGTCCAGGCCGAAACATCCGGCCAGGGTGTCGGCTTTTTCCGCCATGGCCAGCAATGCTCCCAGACGAGTGGTCGGGACCGGGCTGTCCGGCCCGGCGGGCAGATAGTGCTCGGCAACGGCCTGGGCCACCTCCTCCGCCTCTCCCTGCAGACGGGCGTAGATCCCGCCCATGGTCCCTTGCAGTTCGGCGAACTCCTTGACCATCTCCGAGACCAGGTCCATTTTGGCCAAAAGTCCGGCCCTTGCGGCCCGTGCCCGGCTTTCGGGCAGGAACCTATCGGCCAGGACCCCGGTCAAACGCTCCAACCGCCGACACTTGTCGCCCATGCTGCCCAACGGCGCCAAAAAGACGACGCTCTCCAGCATGTTCAGCCACGTCGTGGAGGAAGCCCGGCAATCGACATGAAAAAAGAACCGGGCGTCTTCCAATCGAGCCCGAAGCACCCGCTCCCAGCCCTTGCGCACCAGATGCTCGTCCTTGGGCCGCAGGTTGATCACGGTCAGAAAATTCGGCAGCAGGTTGCCGGATTCGTCCTCTACGCCGAAACTTTTCTGGTGCTGCTCCATGCTGGTCAGCAATACCTCGCGGGGCAGTTCCAGGAAAGAAGGATCAAACTCGGCCAGCACGGCCACCGGGTGCTCCACGAGCTGGATCACTTCCTCCAAAAGTCGATCTTTCCAGACGACCCGCGCCCCACTCAGGGCCGCCAAGTCGTCGCCTTGCGCAACAACGGTCTCCCGTCTAACGGCGCTCTCCAGAACGACGTGCCCCTGCTCCGCCAGGATCGAAAAAAAATCCCCGGCCTCCCGGATATTCCAAGGGCCGCGACCCATGACCCGGTGCCCGTACGTCATGCGGTCCGCGACGACCCCGGCGAATCGAACGTCCACCACGTTCGCCCCGAGCAGGCAGAGAATCCAGCGCAGCGGACGACCAAACGCCGTATCCCCGTCGGCCCAGCGCATTTTCTTGGGAAAGCTCAGGCCGGCGATGATTTCGGCCAACAGCCCGGGCAGGATGTCCGTGCTTCGACCGCCGCCCACCTGCTTGCGCACCGCGGCATAGGCCCCCTTGGGGGTGTCGTAGGCGAACAGTTGAGAGGGCTCCACTCCGTATCCCGCGGCAAACCCCAAGGCCGGCTTCAGAGGTTGGCCGTCCGGTCCAAAGGCGGCTTTCCAAGGCGGCCCGATGAACAGTTCCTCCATCACCTGCTGGTGCTGATCCACGCTTGGACAGAAAACGGTCAGCCGTCTGGGTGTCGAAGCGGTCCGCACCGGAGCGGCCTGAATCCGAGCCGTCTCCAGGGCCTGACTCACCCCCTCGGCCAACTGACGCTCCAAAGGGGCCAGGAATCCGGCCGGCATTTCCTCGGTCCCCAATTCCAGAACAAACGGCGCGCCGGTCATGACGCACCTCTTAAAGCATCGGGCTGGGACTCTGGCCGCGAACCGGACTGGCCCGCCGGCGCAAGCATGGGCAGGCCCAGTTCTTCGCGCTGGGCCGCGTACAACCGAGCCACACGGGAAGCCAGTTTGCGCACTCGGGCGATATATCCGGTCCGTTCCGTAATGGAGATGGCGCCTCGCGCGTCCAATAAGTTGAAGGTGTGCGAACACTTCAAGCAGTAGTCATAAGCCGGCCAGGGCAGCCCGGCCTCGCCCAAACGGGTGCTTTCCGCCTCGTACATTTCGAAAAGGCGGGCCAGCATATCCGCGTCCGCGGCCTCGAAATTGTACCGGGAGTGTTCCACCTCGCCTTGATGATGCACCTGACCGTAGGTGACGGTCTGATTCCATTGCAAATCGTAGACCGATTCCTTTTCCTGGAGATACATGGCCAATCGTTCCAGACCATAGGTGATTTCCACGCTGACCGGCTTAAGGTCGATGCCCCCGACCTGCTGAAAATAGGTGAACTGGGTCACCTCCATGCCGTTGAGCCAGACTTCCCAACCCAGACCCCAGGCCCCCAACGTGGGAGACTCCCAGTCGTCCTCCACGAACCGGATGTCGTGTTCGTCGGCCCGGATGCCCAAGACGGCCAAGCTTTCCAGGTACATTTCCTGAATGCGGTTGGGGGACGGTTTCATGATAACCTGAAATTGATAATAGTGCTGCAAGCGATTCGGATTCTCGCCGTACCGACCGTCAGTTGGCCTGCGGGAGGGCTCCACGTAGGCCACGTTCCAGGGTTCCGGCCCAATGACTCGCAAGAAGGTAGCCGGATTGAACGTCCCCGCCCCCATTTCAATGTCATAGGGCTGCTGCACCACGCACCCCCGTTGCCCCCAATAGGTTTGCAAGGCAAAAATGATGTCTTGAAAATACATTGCGGTTCCTGGTTTGATAAAGTTATTGGAAGTCAAATCAATTGCCCTTCCACCTCTTGCCCCGGCTTTCACTCCGAGACGAACCGACCATTGCGCCAGCGCAGCCCGAGATGACGTCGCACGTACCCGTCCACCATCTGAAACAACTCCCCTCGCGTGGCCGGAGACATGGACAGGGCCGCCCACTGTCGAGGGCCGTTGGAAGACAGGTTGTTCAAGATAGAACGGGTCTCCGGCCCGATCCGGAGTTGGTGCCCACCAGTTGGAGGACAGTGGGCGCAATATATCCCACCGGTCTCCATTGCCAAGGTCATTCCAGGGTGATCAGCCATCCTTACGGCTTGTGGCTCGACCCGTTCTCCACATTGCGGCTCGGCCATTGTCCGTCCGCATATCGAACACGTGCTCAACTCCGGAGCGTAGCCTTGGGTGAAACAGATCTTGGCCCGAAAAAGCTGGGCGAATACAGGAGGAACATCTTCGGCCTGATTCAGGACGTCCAAGGTTTCCAACAGCAGCCCATGTATCGCCGAGGCCTCATCAGAACTGATCCGCAAAGCCTGGACGAATTGCAGGCAATTCGCCGCCAGTCCGGCCCGGCTCGCATCGTGACGCAACCGCGAAAATCCACGCAGCAGGGTCGCTTCCTCCAGTACATGGCGACCCTTGGCCGGAAAAAAACGCACCTTGAGCAGCACGCTGTTCAAGGCGTCCAGGCAGCCGCAAAAGCGGCGTCGACTCTTGGCGCCACCGAAGGCCATGGCCGTAACCATTCCGTGACTCGGAGAAAAAAAACGCACCCAGCAGTCGATCTCGCGAAACCTGCCGACTTTGAAAATCAGGCCTTCGCCGGTCCACTCCCGGTACACGACGCACCTTTATTAAGAGGAAGCCACGTGTGATACTTGTCAGGGAAAACGCAAGGACATGACTTCACCGGAGCGAGCCGAGAAGGGCCACGGATTGCCGTCCATATACAGAACCACTCCTCCGGCATTGCCCAAGCGGACTTCCAGGGTGTTTTCAAACGTGATCACGAAGCGTTCCCCGGGCCGTAAAAATGCTTCCCGAGGGCGAGCGCCGTCGGCTTGGGCGGAGAGCCAACAATTTTCCGTGGCCCGAATTTCCAGTGTCTTCTCGACTCCCGCCGGAGCAAGCGCGGGTTCTTGAGCAACCCGAGCCTCCTCGGGACGTCGCGCTTGGCCTGGAGCTTCGGTTTGACCCGTTTCGGCAACGGATTCGGGTGCGGGAGCCGGGTCTGGCGTTGAGGGGGATTCCGGGGTCGTTGCCGGGGGAGTTTCTCGGGGAGCCTCCGCGACGGGCGGAGTTCGAGGCCCGGTTTCTGGAACAGGACGATCCTGAACCGTGTCTACTATCGCCTGGGACTCCAACTCCGGCAAGCCGGCGTCTTCCGGGGTCTCGCTAATTGGTTCCTCGGCCAAGGAAGGAAAAGCCAGGGACCCAGGTTCTGTTCCAATCCCGAGATCGCCTTCTCTCACAAAAGGCTCACCGTGAGGCGCGGGGCCCAGGAACCGCTCCGAACCGGGACGACCTGTGGTCACGGATGAAGCGTCTTGCGAGGCGTCAGTGGAAAATATTCCGAAAATATCACCCTTGAAAAACCAGACTCCGGACCCGATGAGCACCAGAAGCAGCAGAACTCCAACGAAAATACCGACAAACCGTGGCCAGCCCTCCCGCACGGCCGGCAGTTTCTCGGCATCGGCCAAAACCAAATCATCATAATCCGACTCGTCCTTGGAAACATAGATCTGGGCCAGGGTATTGCCCATCTTATCTGCGTCCATTCCCAAAAACCGAGCGTAATTCTTGACGAATCCCTTGGCGTAGACCGGGTGCGGCAGGGCCTGTTCGTTTCCCTCTTCAATGGCCGTCAAGTTCATCCGACTGATCTTGGTCTTGTCCATCACGTCCGTGATTTCCAAGCCCTGCCGGAGACGCTCTTCTTTCAGCAGTCGACCGAATTCCTTCAGATCCATAGTGTTCTCCAAAACAGCGTATCCGCTTTCAGTGCCTGGCCTTCACCGTGCCCCACCGAGGCATGAACGCGCCCGCGTCGGGAATAACCGCATTATTATGAATAGCTAGAGCCGAACATCGATCAAGGCCCTGTTCCGCAGATTCTCCATATAAACATCATAACGCTCATCCAGGAGTGGTTCCATTAACGTCTCGCGGATTTGCTCCTCCACATCGGCCAGGGTTTTCAATTCACCTGCTTCCTCTTCCAGCAGCTTGATTACGGCCGGGCGGTCCTGGATCAGAACAACCGCGGAAACGTCCCCAACGCGCAATGGTTCCACGGCCCCGCGCCAGTTCGGCGACAAGTCTCCCCAAGCGAACATTCCCATGTCTCCGCCTTGCTCAGCTCCGGGGCCTCTGGAATATCGCCCAGCGGCTTCGCCAAATGACATATCTCCAGCCTGAATCTCGGCAAGAATCTCCTCGGCCAGAGTCTGAGAGTCGAACAGAATCAGGCCGAGACGAACCCGACGCTGCTGAGCGAATTCTTCTTTGTTGGCCTCGTAAAAGGACCGAACCTCATCCGAAGTGACCACGACCTTGCGGCGGACCATGAAGCCCAGCAGTCGATGTCGAAGCATTTCTTCCCGCAACCGGCGCTCGTACTGCTCCCGGTTAAGCCCTTGAATGGTCAACTGCTCCTGAAACTGACGCTCGCTCAACCCCGCCCGTTCGCGCAACTGTCGCGCCTGGGTCTGGACCTCCAGGTCCGTCACGGTGATTTCCAGGCGCTGGGCCTCCTGGCGCAAAAGAACTTCGTCGATCATTCGATCCAAGAGTTGGCGCTTAGCGTCCAGAAGCATGCGCTTCTCCGCCTCGCCCAGCTCCTGCCCCTGAAATTGCTCAACGAAAGGCCGAAAACGTTGATTCAGCTCAAACAAGGTGATGACATCGCCGTTGACCACGGCGACGATCCGGTCCACCACGTCTCGAGCCGAAGCAGTTCCAGCGGTTGCCGACAGGAAGAAAACAGCACACAGTATCACAATCTCCCAAAAATATCGCATTCCGTTTCTCCACGCAGAGACTTCAGTTCAGAGTTGGATCATTCCCGTGCCAATAATTGATGGTTGACCTGAATGCTGGCGGACCGCAACGCCTCGGTGAGCCATGCGTCAAAGGCCTCCCGAAGTTTGCTCTCGAGCAGAATCCGTTCCACCAACGGATAGGCCTGGGCCGGATCGACAATTCGCCCCTCGGTTCGCTCCAGTAAAACCAGAACCTGGTATCCGTCCGGGTTGCGCGACAGGATGCTCGTCGCCTGCTTGGGTTCCAAGCCGGACAGCAACGCCTGCCAGTCTCCAGGGATGTTGTCCTCTCTCAAGGCATAAGCATGCACGTCCACCCTGTCAAAGCGCTGCCCCAGCACGTCAGGATCAGGCTCGGTGGCGGAGAGTTCCAGCACCTTCTCCACCAAGTCCCGTTCCTGGCCTTGGACCAACAAAAACCGCACCCGGGGTCGCAGGTAAAAGTCGGCGATACGCTCCCGATAATAGGCGTCCACTTCCAGATAATCAATGGATATGGAAGGCCGCAGCACCTTCTGGACCAGCTTATTTTGATTCAGTCCGGCCCGGAGCTGCTCCCGCCAGCGATCCAGATGAATATATTCCTCGATCAGCATCTGCTCGAAAGCCCCTTCCGGATAGTCGGCACGGACCACCATCTCCGCCGCTTCCATTTCCTCGTCGGTCACGGCCAGGCCGTGATCAGCCAGATAACGGGCCACTAAGCGCTGGATCAGAATCTCGGTCAGCACGGCGCCGTACTCTTCCCGCAGACGAGGCAAAGAGTTCACTTGGTGTGTCATGCCCGCCAAGTATTTCAGATCATGCACGGCCTCGATTTCAGAGAGGAACACGGCTTCGCCGTTGACCCGTGCCACGACGCCCTGCTCGTCCAACGGCGCGGAGCATCCCAAAATCAGGAACAACAGCATGATCATGCCCAAGAAAGCAGCCAGGGAAGCGGCAGAAAAGGCGCCCCGAAATCCAACCAAAGAAGCGGTCGGGAAGACGGGTGGGACTGAAGCCTGGTAGGCGTTGGGGTGCAAGGAGTATTGACGCATGGAGATCATGACGAAGCGGGACGCGACGGCGTCAGCTCGGAAAGCAAGGTCGTGGCTTGTTGCAAATGCCTATAGTTAGCCGCCTTGTCCGCAAAGCGCAACTCCACCCGATTGGGCGGGAGCAGCCGTGCCTGGTCCTGGTGTTGAAGAACCCAGGGAACGATGGCATCCAGGACGGCCAAGTCCAACCCACCTGAATCGCCGGGCTCGTCCTTTCTCCCATTGGTCCCATCCGGCCAAGCCACGACCACCTTGCCCGGCAGCAGGTCGGCCTTGACCGCTTTCAGGGAGGACAACAACCGTTTCAGCCGGACGACCTCCAAAAAGGTTCGCAGTTCCTCGGGAAAACTCCCGAATCGGTCCTTGACCTCCCCCTCGATCTCCAAAGCCGCCTGGTTCGTGCCCGCCGAAGATAAGGCCTTGTAGAAATGCAGCCGGTCCCGGGCTTCTGGAATATAGCCCTCTGGAATATGCGCCGGATACAGGACGTTCATCTCGGTTTGCGCATCCTCCCGGGGAGCTTCGCCCTTGAGACGTCGGACTTCGTTCTCCAGCATCTCCAAAAACAACTCCAGCCCAACCTTGGAAATGGTCCCTGACTGGGTCTCGCCCAGGATGTTCCCGGCCCCGCGCAGCCGCAGGTCTTCCATGGCCACGAAAAAGCCCGCGCCCAGATAATCCATGTCCAGGATGACCTGCAGCCGCTTGCGGGTGGATTCCGGCAGGCCGTTCAGGTTATTCACCACGAAATAGGCGGAGGCTTGGCGCTCGCTTCGGCCCACTCGCCCCCGCAACTGATAGAGCTGTCCCAGCCCAAACATCTGAGCTTGGTCCACGATCAATGTGTTGGCCCGGGGAAAGTCCAGGCCGGACTCGATGATCGCGGTGCAGACCAGGATGTCCAGCTCGCCGTGCCAGAATTTATGCATGGCCTCCTCCAACATGGTCGCGCTCATCTGACCGTGGGCCATGCCGATTCGGGCCTCCGGGGCCAAGGAACGCACGTATTCCACCACCTGCTCCAGCCCCTGGACCCGGTTGTGCACCCAGAACGCCTGGCCGCCGCGTTCCAGTTCCTGGGCCAGAGCCCGGCGGAGCATTCCGGCGTCGCGTTCCAGAAGAAAGGTCTGCACCGGTTTGCGGTCCACGGGCGGGGTCTCGATGACACTCAGAGAGCGGATTCCGGAAAGAGAAAGCTGGAGGGTCCGGGGGATGGGCGTGGCCGTGAGGGTCAGCACGTCCACGTTCTTCCGCAGTTTCTTGAGCTTTTCCTTGTGCTTGACCCCGAAACGCTGTTCCTCGTCCAGGATCAGCAGGCCCAGGTTGGGCAGGTGCACGTCGTCGGAGATCAGCCGATGGGTGCCGATGAGAATGTCCACTCGGCCCCGGGCCGCTGCCTCCAGAACCTGCTTCTGGCGGACCTTGGGCACGAAGCGGCTGAGCATGGCCACCTGGACCGGAAAGTGTTCCATGCGCATCCGGAAATTCTGGTAGTGCTGCTCGGCCAGGACCGTGGTCGGGCAGAGCAGGGCCACCTGCTTGCCGTCCATCACCGCCCGGAAGGCCGAGCGCATGGCCACCTCGGTCTTGCCGAAGCCCACGTCCCCGCAGACCAGACGGTCCATCGGCTGAGGCAAATCCATGTCCGCAAGTACGTCGTCGATGGCCCGGGACTGGTCCGGAGTCTCCTCGTACCCAAAAGAAGCCTCGAAATCCCGGTACATCTCGTTCATCGGACTGTAGGCGTAGCCCTTGGCGACCCGACGATAGGCATAGATTTCCACCAGATCCTGAGCGATCTTTTCAATGGCCTTACGCGCCCGTTCCTTGGTCTTGGACCACTGCGCCCCGCCCAGCCGGTCCAGACTCGGGGACGCGCTCTCGGGCCCCTTGTAGCGCTGGACCAGGTTCAGGCGGTCCACGGGCAAATACAGCTTGTCCTCCCCAGCATATTCAATCAGCAGATAATCGTTGGCCGCGTCCCCGATCCGCACCCGGTGCAGCCCGTCGAAGCGGCCCAGGCCGTAATCCCGGTGCACCAGCAGATCCCCGGCGGACAATTCGTCAAAGGAGTCCAGCCCGGCAAAGCCCTTTTTATGGGCCTGGCGGGCCGGGCCTTTCTTTTCGTCGGGCTGAAGTACGTCCTCGGCCAAAAGCAACAGGCCGTTCCATTCCAGATCCAGTCCCTTGCGCAGGGAGGAGCGAACCAGGGCTACCCCCTGCCCTCGGGGATCGAAGGATTCACCAAAGGAGATACCTTCTTCGGCCAACCGCGTGCCGAACCGGTTCCTGGAATGATCCGAATGAAATGCGATCAGCACCTGGGGCCGCTCATCTTGCCACGTGCGCAGGGCCTGCATCAGCGTGCTCCAAGGACGTTGCCGGGCCTCGGGACGCCAGAACAGTTCCTGGAACGAGCCGAAAGTCTTTTCCGGCAGATCGACGCCCTGGCGATCCACACCGATGAGCAAGTCCTCGAAAACCATCTGGGGCTGGTTGTGCCACGCCAGTCTGGCCGAGGAAGCGGGTTGGATCACACTGGACCGCAGCCAGCGGACCTCGGCTTCGCAGTCGTTTTCCCGTGCCGTCTCCTCAAGAAACGCCTGCCAGGCCCACTCGCCCTCTTCCAGTCGCGGCCGCAGTTGGGACGACCCGGAAAGCAGAAACGTGGTATTCTCGGGTATCCATTGGTTCAGGGTCGAAAACCGCTCGTAGTACACCCCCGGCGCCATCCGCCCGTCGCCGCGCTCCAAAGCCCGCAGCAAGGCCCCGTGGCCACGGTCCGAGACCTCGCCGGTGGCGTCGAAGCGCTGCCAGCAAGCCTGGGCTCGGGACATGGACTCCGGGCTCAGCAGAGCCGGGGCCACCGGCAGGATGATCGCGTCCGGAACATCCTCCATGGAGCGCTGGCGCAAGGGTTCGAACAGGCGCATGCTCTCCAGGTGCTCACCGAAAAACTCCATCCGCAACGGAATCTCGAAGCCCGGCGGAAACACGTCCAGGATGTCGCCGCGTCGGGCGATCTCGCCAACGGCGCCAACCATGGACGACCGGCGGTAGCCCCAGGAAATCAGTTGTTCCAGGATCAGGTCCGGAGAGATTTCCTCGCCCACGCTCAGGTGCAGAAACGCGTTCTCCACCTCCTCCCGGGGCGGCCATTTGGACAAAAAATTCTCCACGCTCAGCACCAGGCCAAAGGGACGCACCGCGCCGTGCAGCGCGAAGAGGGTCAACCATCGCCTGCTCCAAGCGCCGGGGTCCGCGTGCAACGGGTCCTCGGGCGGATAGGCGGGCAGGGAGAACCAACGCCGCTTCCAGAACAGGTCCTGCTCGTCCCGGGAAAACAATCGGACCAGGGCCTCCATTTCCGGAACCTGCTTGGCCTCCGGCACCACCAACACAACGTTTTGCCCTTTGGCCAACAAAGACTCGGCCAGGTAGGCCTGGGTCGCCGGACCGCTTTTGTGCACGTACAGCGCATCCTTCCGCCCTCGTAAAAACTCTTGAACGTCCTTGGTCAAATACACGAACCGTCACCTCTATTGTTCATCGTCGAAAGCACTTTCTTTCCAAAACATTGCCCATCATTTCTGGAGAAATCTCTTCTTGGCGGGTATCTACTTTGCACATTTTGTGTCTGCTCTTACTCCGGCAATCGAAATCGGGGTCGGAATCGGGATCGGAACAGAAAAAAATAAGAACACACCCCAGCGTTTTCGATCCCGATTCCGATTCCGACTCCGACCCCGGCAATGGCATTACTCTGTGCTGAACAGTTACCTTGGCTCGCTTTGCGCCCTGAGCGAAGCGAGCGGTTCCCAAAAATTTCCCGGTTGCAAAAATCTCCCAGTTCATTACAACTGCGCCCTGTCGCGATCCGGGAGCGTCGCCGCGCGCCCAGCAAAACCCATCGGAGGTCATCCAGCAGCATGGCTTATTACCACGAACATTCCGCCGTATCTGTCTCCCTGGACGAACACGTCAAGATGCTCGGCGATGAGGATCTTTTGGATTTTTGGGAAGAAAGCCAATTCATGGAAGGTTTTTTTCACGAGCACGACATCTACCCGGAACTGCCGGTGGAGAATTATGAACGGCTCATTTTGCAGGAACTGCAGCTACGCTTCTGCCAGCGAGGCCAACCCTTCGCCACCCATCCACGAATCGAAACGCCCTGCCCATTCTGAATCCGCCTTAATTGCCCACTCCGGGTTTGCCTTGCCCGGTGCACTCATCCTCAATGAAACGGCACGCAACGTAGTAGGGGCACGGCGCGCCGTGCCCCTACGTTGGCGTGCCGTGCTTCCATCAGCATAGCACTACGACACCGCCCTGCCTGCCAAGTGCCCCCGTCCGATGCAGACGTACTCCAGATCGAAGCGCTTCAGAAATTCCGGATCATACAGATTCCGGCCGTCGAAAATAATCGCCTCGGTCAGGTTTTTGCGAATCCGCTGAAAATCCGGATTGCGGAACTGGTTCCACTCAGTGGCCACGGCCAACACGTCCGCGCCGTCCAGCACTTCGTACTGGTTGGCATGAAAGGATACCAGCGGATTGTCCGCCAAGGCCTCGCGAGCCTTTTCCCCCGCCGCCGGATCAAAGGCCCGGACCCGCATCCCGGCCGAGGTCAATTCCGCAATCAGTTCCAGGGCCGGGGCCTCGCGGATGTCGTCCGTGTTCGGCTTGAAGGCCACGCCCCACAAGGCCAGGGTCTTGTCCCGCACCCCGCCTTGCTGAGCGAAGTAAGCGGAAATCTTGTCCACCAAGCTCCGCTTCTGACGCATGTTCAACCCGTCCACGGCCTTGAGCACCCCGGGTTCGTAGCCACTGCTAGCGGCCGTGTCGATCAGGGCGCGGACGTCCTTGGGAAAGCAGGAGCCGCCGTACCCCAGGCCCGGGTAGATGAAGTGCCGACCAATGCGCGAATCCGAACCGATGCCCATGCGTACGTCGTTGACGTCCGCGCCGACCCGTTCGCAGATATTGGCGATTTCGTTGATGAACGAAATCTTGGTGGCCAGCATGCAGTTGGCAGCGTACTTGGTCATCTCCGAACTACGCACGCCCATGATGATCAGCTTTTCCCGGCTGCGAGCGAACGGCGCGTACAGGGCCTTGAGCAGTTCGCCCACCCGGACGTTGTCCGTGCCCACCACCACCCGATCCGGTTTCATGAAATCGTTGACCGCGTCGCCTTCCTTGAGGAATTCCGGATTGGAGACCACGTCGAACTCGATGCTCACCCCGCGGGCCTGCTGTTCTTCCAGGATCAGCGCCCGCACCTGATCGGCCGTGCCCACCGGGACCGTGGATTTGTTCACCACGACCTTGTACTCCTTCATGAGCTTGCCCACGTCTCGGGCCACCTGGTGGACGAAACGCAGGTCGCAACTGCCATCGGGCCGGGAAGGGGTCCCCACGCAGATCATCACGAACAAGGCCGAATCCAGACCATCCGTCAGTTCCGTGGTGAAGCGCAACCGGCCCTGCTCCGTGTTCCGCTGCACGATCTCTTCCAACCCCGGCTCGAAGATATGGATTTTGCCCTGAGTCAGATTTTTGACGATCTCCGGGTTCACGTCCACGCAAACCACGTTGTTGCCCATTTCCGCGAAACAAGCCGCGGTCACCAACCCCACGTATCCCGTACCGACAATACATAAATTCATGACGAATTGATCTCCTTCACAAAAGTGTTGTTCCTTGCATCCATGGCAATCGCGCCAAAGGCGACGCTTTCTTACCGCCCCCGCATACCGGGCACAACCCCCAGGAATCGAGGTCGTTCGGGCTTGGGTTCGAACCGCGGAATATTTTCCTGGTAATTTGAGAGCTTGGTCGTATTACCCCGCCGCTCGATCCACCGACGCTTGATATTCACCATTCATCGATGGTAGCCCAATTATAGAACGCCGAGCAACAACAGAGCTCCGAACTTCCAATACGCCTGAAGCCCTTACCTAACCTGGAGATCGCTTATGAACATCGTCGTGCTGGACGGTAAGACCATCAATCCCGGCGATAATCCCTGGACGCCCCTGGAAACCTTGGGCGCATTGACGGTCCATGACCGCACCGCTGCAAAAGACATCCTGCCCCGGGCCCTGTCCGCGGACATCCTCCTGACCAACAAGACCCCGCTACGGGCGGACACCCTGGCCAAGCTGGACAAGCTGCGATTCATCGCCGTGATGGCCACGGGCTACGACGTGGTGGACCTGGACGCCGCTTCTAGACGCGGTATTCCCGTCTCCAACGTGCCCAGCTACGCCGCCCAATCCGTGGCTCAGTTCGTCCTGGCCCTGATCCTGGAACACTGCCACCAGGTGGCCCTGCACGACCGGGAGGTCAGAGCCGGCGAATGGACCAAGGCCAGGGACTTCTGCTTTTGGAAGACCCCGCAGATCGAACTCTCCGGCCTGATAATGGGCATCATCGGCTTTGGCCGCACCGGACGCCTGGTGGCCGAACTGGCCCACACCCTGGGCATGGACATCCAGGTCTACACCCCTCGGATCAGGGAAACACCTTCTTACAAGCCTTTTGCCTGGAAGGCCTTGGAGGACGTGTTCGCGGAAGCGGACGTGATCAGCTTGCATTGCCCCCTGAAGCCAGACAACGTCGGCTTTGTTGACAAAACCTTGCTGGCCCGAATGAAAAAATCGGCATTTTTCATCAACACCTCCCGAGGCGCTCTGGTCAGCGAGTCCGACCTGGCCGAAGCCCTGAACAGCGGAGCCCTGGCCGGAGCCGCGGTGGACGTGGTCTCCGAGGAGCCCATCCGCCCGGACAACCCGCTGCTCTCCGCCAAAAACTGCCTCATCACCCCGCACATGGCCTGGGCCAGCCTGAGTTCCCGCAAACGCCTCCTGGAAGCCACGGTGGAAAACATCAAGGCCTTTCTGTCAGGTCGGCCCACCAACGTGGTCAATCAGCCCGTTTCATCGGAGTAAAGCCCCAGCCCAGCCATTGTCTGACGTTAAAACGACCTCAACAAGGAGCCTCCCTCATGTCCGACCCCATTCGCGTCTACGCCCTGAGTACCTGCATCCACTGCAAACGCGCCAAGGAATTTTTGGACCAGTGCGGCGTGGAATACACCCCGGTCCATCTGGACTGGATGACCGGCCAGGAACGCACCGACGCCCTGACGGAAATGAAACAACACAACCCGGCCCAGAGTTTCCCGACCATCCTCATCGGCGACACGGTGATCGTCGGCTTCAAGAAGGAAGAAATCGAAAAAGCCCTGGGCAGGGAGCCCTCCGCGTCATGACCCCCGAGCAGCTTTACGAAACCCTGCGCAAGATCCAGGAGCCCAAAGGCTATTTCTTCAACAAGGACAAGGAAATGATCCTGGAACTGATGGCCTCTCTCCTGGCCAACAAAGAGCGCCACGGCTACATGGTCTGTCCCTGCCGCCTGGCTTCCGGAGACCAGGATCAGGACAAGGACATCATCTGCCCCTGCGTCTACCGGGAACCGGACGTCAAGGAGTACGGCAGTTGCTACTGCGGCCTCTACGTCTCCCAGGACTGGAACGAAGAAAGGATTCCACACGAATACGTGCCGGAACGGCGCGCCCCGGCTTGATGATCACTTGACCGATAACCTCCCGGAATGTCCGTACGCACCCTTGCCCAAGAACTCTACGCCCTGGAGCGGAAGGTGGAACGCCTGAGTCATGAACTGGAACAGGCCTCACCTCCCCGCAAGGACGAGATCGACCTTGAACTGCTCCGAGCCACCGCGGAGCGTGATCGTTTACGGGCTGTGCTTCGGGCCAAGAAGGGATGATCACGGGAAGGCAGTAAACAGCACGTCCAGATCTCGCTCTCTTCGCGGCCCCACAGGACAATAGCTGAAGCCTTGAGCCATGATCACCCTGCGAATACAGGACTTTGATCAATATTTTTCTTTTTGATGGGACATTCGTTGAAATCGAAATCCTTTCCACCTGATGTCACAATGGTGACATACACCTATAATGACCATGCTTTAGTTGATGATTTGCTTGAAAGCATTAGCTCATGGACACTGCGGCCATCTCGAATCATTGTTGTCGATGATGGTTCCACTCCAAGCTATTTAACTGACAAAGCAACCGTCATCAGGCTTTCAAGCAATCATGGATTTGCAGAGGCAAAACAGGCTGGAATTTCAGCTGTCACAGGAAAATTTGTGCTTTCTTTGGATTGCGATATACGTTTAAATACAGAATGGTTATATAACAATATTCAATTTGCGGCTCGTCAAGATATCGGCATCGTCACGTCTGGAATAGCCTATTTTTTTCATGAAACTATTGTCGATAGATACATAAAATTTTACATAAGATATCCAGCAACCGAATATACTGAAAAACTGAACAATGGAGGAGCATGGCTCTTTCAAAAAGATGTCTGGAATATTTCTGGAGGATTCAGCAAGTTCAAAGGTATACTGTCAGAAGACATATGGTTTTCTCAAGAGGTTTACAAAAAAGGCTACAAACTTTTCTCAAACAAACATGCTCAAGCATATGAAGTTCGACGTTATAATAGATACACAGCTGTCAACAGAGTGTGGAAAGGCCAGTGGAAAAGCTTCCGCGAGCAACTAAGTGAGGATTCATCATTTAGAGACACACTTGGCTTTCTCTTAGCGACATTTAAATTGAGAATAAATAATGAACTTTATGTAAATGAATTTGCATATATTGATATTCTTTTATTCGTATATGCAACAATTGACACATTAAGAATTATAAGCAATAATTCTGAAAAAAATTACAATTGTGTTGCTTTTCTTTCAATTTTTACAAATTTGATTTCAGATTATCCAAAATTTCAATACAACATAAAGCATGATGCACTAGAATTGTCAAAAATTGAACACTATCAAGAATACAAAAACTGCTCAAATTATCCACTTGAAGTGTATAGCAGTGAACTCATTTCTTTCTTTTCAAGAAATACACTAATCGAAACTGAGCAAACAAGTCTCCCAAAAATTCTAAACGAACATGAATCAATTAAATCAAACTTCAGCAGTTATGATCAACTATAGGTATCAAAAATAACATCATTTTTATATCCGTCACCGTTTGAACTCTCCTGTGCCGCTTCCATTCAGTTTCCGATGTCACTCATTTTTTTTGTTCCAAGCCACACATGACCAACAACGTCAGGCACCCCTCCCCACCC
>NZ_PZKN01000031.1 GCF_003046795.1 Desulfonatronum sp. SC1
GTGCGGGGACGGCGGATCAGACTGGGGGGAGTCCGACCGGACGCCGGTGCGCACGGCCTCATTGATTTTGGACAGAATCTCGTCCAAATTGCCGGGCTTCATCAGGTAGTCCAGCGCACCGAGGAGTTGGGCGGTTTGGGCGGACTCCAAAGAGGCGTGCCCGGTGAGAACGATGACCTGGGTGGCGGGGTGGCGCTGCTTGAGCATCTGGAGCGCGCGCAAGCCGTCCATGTCCGGCATGCCCAGGTCCAGAAGCACCACGTCCGCGGGGTCCTCGGCCATCATTTTCAGGGCCGTTCGGCCCCCTTGGGCCCCGCGGACGGTGAAATTGCGCTTGTGCAGCCGTTTGACCAGAGGATCTCGGAAATCGTCCTGGTCGTCCACCACCAGCACGCTGGTCCGCTTCACGCGGCTTGCGCCCCTGAAAGGGGTGCCAGGGCGCCGATCTTGTTCAGCAGTTCGTCCAGGTCACATGGCTTCATCAGATAATCCGCCGCTCCCAGGGCCAGACCTTCCCTGGCGGCCTGTTCCGAACCGTGTCCGGTCAGAATGATCACCGGCATGGCCGGGTCCAGGATCTTGAAGATCTTCAACACCTCGATGCCGTCCAAGTCCTCCATTTTCAGGTCCAGCACGGCGACGTCGAAGGATCGTCCGCGTAGGGCGCGAACGCCTTCCTTGCCGGAGAGGACGGAGGTCACGGCGACGTCGCGTCGGCGCAGACGCTTGGCCAGCACGTCGACAAAGCCCTGTTCGTCGTCCACCAGCAGGACGTGAAGGGCCGCCAGGGAGGAGGTCCGGGGCGCGGCGGGCATGGATTCAATAATCAGGCTCGTCGATGCATGACTTCCCTGGCTTCGGCCTCACGGATCCTTTCTTCCCGCTCGCGCTTGATCCGTTCGGCTTTTTTGACCTTTTCCACCAGGTCGTCGATTTCAGCCGGCTTCATCAGGTAGTCGAACGCGCCCAGCTTCATGCCGTCGATGGCCGACTCCACGGTGCCGTGACCGGTGAGCATGATCACCTCGACCAGGGGAAAGCGGCTCTTGATTTCCCTGAGCGTGGCGATCCCGTCCATGCCGGGCATTTTCACGTCCAGGACCGCGATGTCGATGTCGTGGTGCTTGTCCAGTTGATCCAGGGCCTCTTGTCCGCTGTAAGCGGTGAAGATTTCGAAATCCCGCTTGGACAACCGTTTGACCATGGTGTCCACGAATGGAACTTCATCGTCCACGAGAAGAATCTTGGCCAGTGACATGTGCAGCCTCCGGGGTTGGGTGTTCAAAGGGTGAGACGAGGGTCTCCATTTCGGATATCGGCGAGGGATTGACGCACGGTAAATTTTTCACAAATAGGTGCGGGGGTGATTACGAAGCGGCCGCGTTTTTCTGTCCGTGATCATGTCCTCGCGATTTCTGTAACTTTCTGCTTTTTTTGGTCCTTGGTCAAGGGGAGACGGATGGTGATGGTCGTGCCGACGTTGATCTGGCTGGCCACGGTGATATCGCCGCCCATGTTCTTGATGATGGTGTAGCAGATGGAAAGTCCCAGGCCGGTACCCTTGCCCACCGGTTTCGTGGTGAAGAAGGGATCGAAAATCCGGGAAAGGTTGGCTTTGGGAATACCCATGCCCGTGTCCGCCACGGCGATTTCGGCTGCGTCCCCGACCTTGCGGGTTGTGACGGTGATCGCCCCCCCCTTGCCTTCCAGGGCGTCCAGGGCGTTGTTGAACAGGTTCAGAAGAACCTGCTGTATTTCCGAGGCTGAAGCCGTGATGGACGGCAGGTCCTCAGCCAAGTTCAGTTCGATTCGGGCGTTGGCGTATCGGGCGTGATTTTCGGACAAGGCGCCGACGTCCCGGATCATGGCGGCGAGATGCACCTCCTGCATCCGCGGGTCCGACTTGCGGGCGAAGCTGAGCATCTTGTGGGTGATGTCCTTGCAGCGGGCGCCCTGGGTTCGGATCTGACCCAACGCCCGGCGCAACTCGTCGAAGTTCCGGGAGTCGGCCATTTCGGCGTCTTCCTGCAGCAGGTCCTCCATCCATCCGGCCTCTTCGACCATGATCGCCACGGGGTTGTTGATTTCGTGGGCGATGCCCGCGGCCAGTTCGCCGATGGAGGCCATTTTCCCGGCTTCGATGAACTGCTCGCTCATGGTTTCCATGGCCAAGGACTCTCGTATCGCCTCGCAAGCCAGGCAACGGCGTAGCAGACCTATCGCCGCGCCGATGCCGAACAGGCCGATGCCGAGGAGTCCGGCCAGAATGACGCGCAGGGTGTAGCTTTCAGGGGCCAGAATGGCGGGCGGTGAGGATGCTAGGCTGAGCCAGAACACCGTCATGGCGGCCAGGTAGGGCAGGGTCGCGAAGCCGATGGCCATGAGCACCGTTTTGGAGCGAAGTCGGGAAGCGTGTTCGGGCATGGGCCATTCCTTGGGATTCATCCTTGCAAGTCAGCTATGGTTGCCTTTATCCTTGGCTGATGATTTGTTCAAGTGGCTGGACGTCTTGTGATAATGGAGTCTTGAATTGTCTGAAATACATGGATTGTTTTCCCGGGCGGTTTCGTTTCAGGGATTGTTGGATGAAATCCCGCTGGGCGCGATGATTCTGGATCGGGAGCGACGGATCGTGGCCGTGAACCGGGCCATGGAAGCGTTGACCGGCTTTGATCGACGGGATGCCCGCGGAATCCGTTGCGCGCATGTTTTGCGTAACGTCGTGTGCATTGAGAACTGTCCGGTGGAGCGGGAGCGGTTTGACCAGGAGACGGCGCCCTGTTGTCTGGAAGGAAACATCATCAACCGGGATCGCAAGAAAATTCCGGTTCGAATCACCGTGACTCCGTTGACAGACGTGGGTGGCGGGTGCTGCGGGTACCTGGAAACCGTTGAGAACATGCGACATTCCGGTGAATGGTCCTGGAAAGCCGAGCATGCCGCCCGCTTCGGACACCTGATCGGCAACAGTCCCCAGATGGAGCGCATCTTTCATATCATGCCCATGGTCGGGCAGACGGATTCCTCCGTGCTGATCACCGGTGAAACCGGGACTGGTAAGGACATCATCGCCGAAGCCATACATCTGGCCTCGGACCGGGCCAAGGGCGCGTTCATCAAGATCAACTGCGGGGCACTGCCGGAAACGCTTCTGGAGTCCGAACTCTTCGGGCATCAAAAAGGAGCTTTTACCGGGGCCACGGAAAGCAAGCCCGGACGGTTCAAGCTGGCTCACAACGGAACCTTGTTTCTTACGGAAATCGGGGACCTGCCCCTGGGGCTGCAGACCAAGCTCCTGACCTTTCTGGACGACAAAACCGTTTTTCCCTTGGGCAGTGGTCAGGGAACCAAGGTCAACGTTCGAATCATCGCCGCGACCCTGCGGGATCTGGAAGCCATGGTCCGGTCCGGACAATTCCGCAGCGACCTCCTTTTTCGACTGAACGTGATCCGGATCCATCTGCCGCCGCTGCGCGAACGCGAGGGCGACGTGCGGCGGCTTCTGGACCAATTCCTGCGCACTTTGGCCATGCAGGCCAACAAGACCATCTCTGGCTTCTCCCCGGAAGCCCTGGACGTCCTGCTGGACTACGACTATCCCGGTAATGTACGGGAATTGAAGAATATCGTGGAATATGCCGCGACCTTCTGTTTCACGGAGATGGTCCAGCTCTCCCATCTGCCGGACTACCTGCTTCGGGAAGGACGTCCCGAGGCCGAATCCTCCTCCAGCCTGGTCGCCGCTAGCAAGAACCGAAGGGGTTTCCCCGACGAGGCTCGACCCGGCCCGAACGATCATTTATGGGGTGAAACGGCGCAAGGGCGAGGAAACCCCTCCGACCCGACCGATCCACCAAGCGTTCCCCTGGGCGTCCCAATGAGCGCGACCTGGAAGGACATGGAAAAGCAGATGATCCTGGAAGCGTTGCGGCTGGCCAAAGGCAAGCGCGGTCAAGCCGCGGACGCCCTGGGCTGGGGGCGGAGCACCTTGTGGCGGAAAATGAAGCTGTTGGGGTTGGATACCTGAAGCGCCGTAGCGGCCATTCTCAAGGAGAACAAGGGCATGGAAGACGTCAGAATGCTGCTGGTGGACGACGAGGCGGATTTTTTATCCACCATCATCAAGCGTTTGAAACACCGCGGTTACGACGTACACGGAGCCGCCGGCGGAGACGAGGCCCTGGAACTGCTCCAACGCCTCGAAATGGACGTGGTGGTCATGGACGTGAAGATGCCCGGCCGGGACGGCCTGAACCTGCTCCAGGAAATCAAGGATCGCTGGCCCCTGGTGGAGGTGATCATGCTCACCGGACACGCCTCCGTGGAATCCGGAATCCGAGGCATGGAACTCGGAGCCTTCGACTACCTGATGAAACCCGCCAAACTGGACGAACTGCTCCAAAAGGTCCGGCAGGCGGTGGAGCGGAAGCGGTTGCGGGAAGGGTAGGGTGCGTCGTAATGATGGCGAATCAAAGCTTGACGGCGAGTGCACTCTCGCATCCGACAAAAATCCGGGAAGCATTTTTCACATTTCCTCAAGTCAAGTCGGTGCCCGTGAAAAGCCGTGAAAACGTCAAGACATGAAAAAGAAAGGGCGCACCATCGTGCGCCCTTTTGTGTTTCGTTTTGAAACCAAAGATTCTCAGCTGTTCAAAATCTTCATGGCCTCGTCCAGGTACGCATCCATGACATAGGGGATGCCGGTGAGTTTTGCGCATTCCTCGGTCAGGGACATCAGTTCGTTGCGGGTGATGGACGGGAGGTTGAAGCAGCGGGCTCCGGCCATGAGTTGTTGCAGGCCGACCTTGATCCGGTCGCAGTAGCTGTAGATACCCACCGCGCCCAGGGGGATGTTGGGCATTTCGTCCGCACCCACCAGATCCTTGACCTTGGAATAGTCGGTGAAGATTTCCTCCGGGGTAGTCCCGTAGGCCGAAACGGTCTTGGGCAGATCCTTTTCGATCATCCATTTGGCAATGTTCTTGCCCACCATGCCCGGGATCATCAGGGCCCGGCCCATGCAGACCGCCTTGGTGTACGGCGCGCCCATGGCCAGGGCTTTGAAGATTCCGTCCTCGCTGGAAAAGGCTCCGGCAAAGGCCAGGTCGGGCACGCGCAGGCCACGTCCATCCAGATGCTTGGCGAATTTGTATGCCGCCGTGTGCAGGTACAGGCTTGGCACGCCCCATTCGGCCATCATCCGCCAGGGGCTCATGCCCGTGCCGCCGGGTGCGCCGTCGATGGTCAGCAGATCGATCTCCGCCTTGCTGCTCCAGCGCATGGCTAGAGCCAGTTCGCGCATGCCGTAGGCCCCGGTCTTCAGGGTGATCCGCTTGTAGCCCAGCTTGCGCAGCCGCTGGACCTCGGTCATGAAGGATTCCTCGGAAATGAAGCCCAACCGGCTGTGCCGTTCGAATTCCTTGATGCCGCCGGAGTTGAAGGCCGCCTGGTTGACCGGATCGGACGGATCCGGGGTGACGATGTAGCCCCGGCGTTGCAGTTCCAGGGCCCGTTCCAGGCTGTGGACCATGATTTCGCCGCCGATGGACTTGGCGCCCTGGCCCCATTTCAGTTCGATGGACTCCTGGCCGTGCTTGTCGATCAGGTATTCGGCCACGCCGAGTCGGCCGTCCTCCACGTTCATCTGGACCAGCATCTCGCCGAATCCGCGGTGATAACGGCGATAAACCGCAATGCGCCGGTCCATTTCCGGGGACTTGACGACCATGTTCCGGCTGTTCAACTCCAGGCCGGGGTCGATGCCGCAGACGTTCTCGCCGCAGACCAGGCTGATGCCGCTGATGGCCGCACCCATGGCGAAATGCTCCCAGTTGGCCCGGGCGATTTCCGTGGAACCCAGCGCTCCGGTGAAAATCGGTACCTCCATGGAGGTCTTGGAGTTCCAGCCGTATTCGGTGCGGGTGTCCACCTTGGGAAACAGGGCCGTATCGGGTCCGGGCTCCACGCCTTCGGGCATGCCCTTGGCGCCCATGGCGTAGCCCTGGATGTTCAGGTGGGAGTAGTCCAGGGGATAGTCCTTGTCCCCGCCGGCCGTGACCTTGCCGAACGGTCCGGGATAGATCACTTCGCGTCCGCGAAACGTGGACTTGAAGATTTCACAATTGCCCCGGCAACCGTCCACGCAGCGGGTACAGATCCCGCTCATGGCCACGACGCTCTTGGAGCGGTTGAAGCTCTGGGTGGCTTCGTTGGCATTGGGTTTGTTAAGATTCATGTTTTCCTCCAAAAAGAGACATTAGTGCGGACAAACCCGGATTTCCTACATTAATGTAGGGAGGAAAGGCAAGAGGGAGACGAAATCTCCTTCGGCTTGCCTTTTCAAGAAATATGGGCTTGATGACCTTTGCCGTGTACAACAACCATTCTGATCAACGAGAGGAAATCGTGCGGAACAAACCAAATATCATCGTGACGTCAGTGGATGCCAAGCGACTGGAAACGTTGCTGGACTCGCTTTCACCGAACTCGTTTCCCGGCATGAGCGAACTGGAGGCCGAACTGGAGCGGGCCAAGGTCGTCGCCCCGGAGGAGCTCCCCGGGACCGTGGTGACCATGAACTCCACCGTGAAGTTTCGGGTGGAACCCTCCGGGGAGGAGTTCGTCATGACCTTGGTCTATCCGGGTAGCGAGGATTCCCAGGGGCAAAAGATATCCATTCTAGCCCCGGTGGGTAGTGCACTGTTGGGGCTGACCCAGGGAGATGAAATCGAATGGCCGCGACCCGGCGGAGGAACGATGCGGGTTGCGATCATGGACGTGATTTATCAGCCCGAGCGTTCGGGAGACTTTTGTTCATAGCCGGAGGAAAGGGGTCGGGCTTACGCTACAGGGGCTTCGGGGATGCGTTTCAGTTCCGCGAGAAGCGCGCGCAAGGCGTCTTCCGTTTTCCGGCTATTGTCGCTCTTGGCCGCTTTTTCCACGGCCAAGGCTGCTTTTCGGGCCGGGTCGGCGCAGAGCGTGCCCAGGGCTCCCTTGATTTTGTGGGCCAGTCGGGCCGTCTCCTGGAGATCCGAGACTTGAAGAAGATTCTGGATTTGATCCAGGTATTCCGGCAATTCCTCCTTGGAAAAACGCAGGACAATTGTTCGCCATAACTTGTCGTTGCCCAGAAATCGGGTTTTGACGTCCTGAAGGTTGAAGACCGGCGGCGAGACGGGCGGGCGGGCGGTGGAGACGCGGACTGGCAGTAAACGCAGGATTTCGGTTTGCAACGTATCCCCCTGGATCGGCTTGGGCACGAATCCATCCATGCCGCTGTTCAGGAACGTCTCCTGTTCTTCGGGCATGGCATAGGCCGTGAGTGCGATGATCGGCGTACACGGTAGCCCCTGCTCCCGCTCCAAGGCCCGGATTTTCGCGGTGGCTTCCAGACCGTCCATTATCGGCATCTGGATGTCCATCAGGATGATATCGTAGGTCTGGCGTTGGAAGGCCTGGACGGCCTCCAGGCCGCTGGAAACCATGTCATGGAGGTATCCCTGCTGGTTCAGAAGAAAGGCCAGGTATTGCCGGTTCAGGTCCACGTCCTCGGCGACCAGGACGCGAACCGTTTTTTTTTCGACGGCATCCGCCGTCGTCAAGGGGCTGGGCAAGGGCGTTCCTTGTTGGTTTGGTCGGGACTGGGGCGCATTCAGCGATGCCTTCGGCAGGCATGACGCGGGTAGATAGCCGTCCGGCGCGGTGGGCTGAGAGCCAGGCTGGCCCGTCGGGCCATGAAGAGTTCCACCATCCGGTTACACAAGGCCAGACCCAGGCCAGTTCCGCCATAGGTTTTGGCGTAGGAGCTGTCAGTCTGGGAAAAGGGCTGAAACAGATGTTTCATTGTCATGGCGGCAATGCCGATTCCGGTGTCTTGGACCTGGAAGCGCAGGGCCGGGCCGAGATCGGGATCGTCGATCCGTTCCTGAAGGATGGAGCGCTTTCGGCCATGGCGTCCAGGCATTCCTGGCCGTTCTTGGCCTCGATGATCTCGTAGCAGAGTCCCTTGACCGCCTTGGTCAGGGCAAATCGCTGGAACATGGAGTCGTCGGCGATAAGCACTTTTGGCATAAAAAATCTTAAATATTTAGGGTATTGTGGTGCAACGGTTTACGGGTGCGCGGGGCGTGGCAATGATGCCGCAAGTGCCCTTCTCTTGCAGGGATTACGGCCAAGGTCAAGGATGGCCGGAATGACGGGCCAATGGGACGAGAGGGGGGAAGAGGGGCCCGGCGTGGGAGGGCGCCGGGCCATATTTTGCGGGAGGTGTTAGAAGCGGTAGCTCAGGCTCGTTCCGATCAGGTGGGTGCGTCCATCCTTGAACGTGCTGTCCAGTACGCCGTCGGCCGGTCGTGCCTTGATGGTGCGCTCGCCGAACCAGAGATAGGAATAGGAGAAGTCCAGGCTGAGGTTGTCCCAGGCCAGGCCGAGGCCGGTGGTGATGATGTTCCGGTCGTTGGTGGGGGTCATGTAGTCGGCGTATTCGTCGTCATCCGGAATCTGATCATAGACGTAGCCGAGCCGGAGTTTGATCAGGTCGGTCAGGTCGTATTCCGCGCCGAACTGAAAGCGCCAGACATCGTTCCAATTTTTTTGAGACGAGGAAACCTTGTTGTCGCCCAGGGGCGATCCCGGAGTCAGGGCGTCGCCGTAGGTGATTTCCAGTTTGTCGTAGGTGCTCCAGAGGGTGTAGATGGCGTTGGCTTCCAAACTCAGCTTTTCAAACGGCCGGAACATGATGCCGAGTCCGAAGGAGTCGGGCAGGGTGATGTCGCCCTCCGCGGAGGTGTTGTTGAAGTAGCCCAGGGCCATGGCCGTGGGGTTGCGTTTGAACGTGGCGTCGCCCTTGATGGTCTGCTTGACCCGGCTTTTGTAGGTTAGGCCCAGGGCCCACGTGTCGCTGGGTTTGTAATGTAGAGCGATGTTTCCGCCGACGCCCCAGGAGTCACCCTCGAGTTCGGCGCGCATCCCCCCCAGGGCCTGGCCGACCATACGTTTCTGGTAAAAATCGAACCACATCACCTCCGCGCCCACGGCCACGGAGACGGAATCGGTCAGCTTATAGGCCAGGTTCGGATTGAAGGAGAGTGATTTGACACGTGTAAAAAGGTTATTGTACTCACCCGGCCAGCCTTCCGGGAACTCGGTTCCCAGGCCGAATCTGTTGTAAATGCCCAGGCCCAGCCAGATTTTGTCGCTCATCTGGCGGGTGACGTAGGCATGGGGCGGGATCCAGGTATTGCTCTTGATGCTGGTGGTATTACCGGGAGTTTCAATATCTCCTTCGGGCATCACCAGGGAAAAGCCGACCATGGTCTGGGTTCCCTCAAGTTGGGTGATTCCCGCGGGGTTGTAGGCCACGGCCGAAGGATCGTCCGCCCGCCCGATCATGGTTCCCCCCATGGATGTACCCCGGGCCCCGAATTCGTACAGGGCAAAACCCGCCCCGTAGGCCGGGCCGACGCCGACCAGCCCCATAACAAGGACAAGGCCGAGGGCTATAAATTTGGATATCCCAAGGGAGCCTCCCCGGTACCCTCCACGGGCGCGGCTTCGAGTGATGCCGAAGCGTTGCGAATCATCGGTGCGTGCCATACGTCCTCCTGTTGCGGTTGCCAATTCTGGAAACGGATCATCGCCGCGACCGCGCCCAGTGCTTTTATCGCCGAGCAGTGTTCCCGTGCCGCGGGACCATTTTTTCTCCGGAGGGAAAATAAGGTATTCGGCGGGGCTGAAGGCGAAGCAGGGCACGTTTGTGATCAATCATCGAGCTTTCAGAACGCGGTGATCCCGGCCTATACATCAACAGGCCTGCCTATGTTGTCGGGTCTGGAAAAAGTCAACCAATAATTGGAGTGACAACTAAATGACTTCATGGATGGAGAAGATGTTGCAAATGGACTTGGAGGACTCTCCCGGATTTCTGGTCAACAGGGCGGCGTTACGCATCAAAAAGGAATTTCATCACTTGCTGGAAGAGCAGGGCTATTCCGTGACCCCGGAGCAGTGCGTGGTCCTGTGGCGGCTTTGGAGCCACGAGGGCGGAGTGCAGCGCGAACTGGCCTCGACCACCTTCAAGGACATGACCAACATGACCCGTATTCTCGACGGTCTGGAACGCCGTCAGTTGGTGGTGCGCCAGCGCGACGAGCACGACCGCCGATGCAGCCGGATATTCCTGACCGCCGAAGGCCGGGCCCTGCGCGAGGGTATCCTGGGCGTCGCCGGGCAGCTGGCCGAACGTGCCTATCGCGGCCTGAGCGAGAAGCAAATCGGAGAGTTCAAGGAAGTCTTGTCCCTGATCTATTCCAACCTGAACGACGCTCCGTAGGGCCACCGTGCGCGGCGCCCCTGCTATAATGCGGATGAGCGACCTGAAATCCTGCCCGGGATCATCCCTTTTCTCCAAAAGACTCTCCATTGATGAGGCGGGATACTCGTGAGTTTTGGGGCCTCTCATGGCCTGCATTGCTTTCTTTTCCGAAAGCTCATAGCCTGATTCGGTTCCCGTTTTTGCGGTTCAGATGCGACCGGGCGTGATGATTTCGCTTGGCGAGTCCACATGCGCAGTCTTCCATAAGGTCGATTCACATTGTCAAGGAGAAACAAAATGAACAGGCTTAGAGCAACTATCGGATTATCCATGGCTGGTATTGTTTTGATCGCGGCAACGATTGCCGTGTCTTTTGAATCCCATGGCCAACCCCTGGACGGCAAGGAGCTGGTAGCTGAACGATGCACCAGCTGTCATACTATTGATCGGATTGAACGTCGTTTCGGTCAGGAGTTCGCATTCTGGGAGAGCACCGTGGACCGGATGCTTGGCAAGCGCAACATGCTGAACGACGCCGAGAAAAAGGCTGTTTTGGGTTACCTGGTTGATCCCTAGAGGGCCGGAGCATGCAACCGATCATGGTCTATATGACCGCGGAATCCATGGACCAGGCCAAGACCATCGCCAAAGAGCTGATTTCCAACCGTCTGGCGGCCTGCGTGAACATTCTGGACCACATGCAATCTCTTTACTGGTGGGAAGGGAACGTGGAGGAGAGTGGCGAAGTGGTGATTCTGGCCAAGACCAGAGCCGAGCTGTTGTCCGCTCTGACCGAGCGTGTCCAGGCCGTTCACTCCTATGACTGCCCATGCATCGTTTCCTGGCCCCTCACCGACGGCCACCAGCCTTTTCTCGACTGGATCGGACGGGAAACCGCTTCCGCGGTTGGATAGATGTTCTCTCTGTGAAATCCATGCGATTATCCCCTCTGGGGCAAACCACCTTATGAGGATCACCTCGCCAGGGCGTTGGTGTTATTTCCTGTTCATTTTCCAACACGTACCATGAGGCAACCATGCAGATTCTCGTTTCCGGGTCCATCGCCTATGACCGCATCATGCCCTTTCCCGGCCGCTTTGCCGATCACATCATGCCGGACAAGATTCATATTTTGAACGTCTGTTTTCTTGTCAACGGCGTGAACGAGAAATTCGGCGGAACGGCCGGAAATATCGCCTACACCCTGGGCCTGTTGGGAGAAAAGCCCCGGATTCTGGCCTCGGCGGGCGGCAAGGATTTCGCCGGCTACGCCCAGTGGCTGGAGGAACTGGAGATGGACCAAACGGGCATCCGGATCATTCCAGGCGAACTGACCGCCTCGGCCTACATTACCACGGATCAGTCCGACAACCAGATTACCGGGTTCAATCCCGCGGCCATGAATTATTCCTCGGAGTACGACTTTTCGACGGTGGTCTCTCAGGACGCCCTGGCCGTCGTCGCTCCGGGCAATCTTCAGGACATGGCCGAGTACAGCCGGATCTACCGCGAAAAAGGCGTGCGCTACATTTTCGATCCGGGCCAGAACATTCCGGCCTTTTCCGGCGACCGGATGCTGGAGATGCTCACCGGCGCGGAAATCCTCATTTCCAACGACTACGAGTTGGAGATGATCATGAAGAACACCGGAGTGGATCGGGCCGAGCTGCTCAGCCGGGTCAAGACCATCATCACCACCCTGGGCGAGCAGGGCTGTCTGGTGCTTCGCCCCGGAGAGGAAACCCGGCTGGCCGCGGCCAAGGTTTCCAAGGTGGTCGATCCCACCGGGGCTGGTGACTGCTTCCGGGCCGGGTTGATCAAGGGCCTGGTGGAGGGCCGAGACGTGACCGAGGCCGCCAAGGTCGCCCTGACCAGCGCGGCCTACGCCGTGGAACACCACGGTACCCAGGAGCATCGCTTCACCGTGGACGAGTTCTGGGCCAGGTACGCGGAAAACTTCTGATCACCGACTCGCTCGTAAACCGACATTCCACGGGAGGTTCTCATGCCCATGCGCAATCAGAAACGCCCGGCCCTGCAGATGCATCTGGATTATTTGCGCCGGTATCTGCGGGATCAGTTCGGCCCGGACGCCCATCTACTGGAAGCTCGGGAAATGGGTGCACAGGGAACCCAGGGCATGAAGGACTTCGGGTACGGCAAGCCGGTGTACATCCGTTTCGAACAGGGTGGAGAGACCAAGGAAGCAGTGCTTTCCACCATGCGCGGGGACAAGTACGGGCACCAGTTCTACTGGGATCGGGCCGCGATCCTTATGTTCCAGTACGAGGCCGGGCGGCTGATGGACAAGCATGTCCGTCCCTTGGGGCTGGGCTATGTGAACCGTGACGGCGCGATGATTCCGGTGCGGGCTCCCCAGGAATTCTTCATGGTCAACGAGATGGTCCAGGGCTACGACTATTACCGGGACCTGGAGCGGATTCGCCAAAGCGGTTTGGAACCCGAGGACGTGGCCAAGGCCGGGGCTTTTGCCCGGTGGCTGGCCGGGGTGCATGGTCAAAAGAAGGATGACCCCGACCTGTACTGGCGGCGGATCAGGAATCTGATCGGCGCATCGGAGTGCATTTTCGGGCTGGTGGATTCTTATCCGCATCCATATGAACATTTTCTGCCGGAGCGCTTTCAGACCCTGGAACGGCGACTGGTGGACTGGCGCTGGAAGCTGCGCGGTTATGCGCACCGCCTGGCCGCGGTCCACGGCGACTTCCATCCCTGGAACGTGCTGATCCAGCCCGACGGTGACTTTCGGGTCCTGGACCGCAGCCGGGGTGAATGGGGCGACGCGGCGGACGACGTTTCAACCATGAGCTGCAATTACCTGCTCTTCGGGCTGTACGATCAGCCCAGGCTCTCCGGCGATTTCGAGCGGCTGTACCGGACTTTTTTGGACACCTATCTGGAATTGACCAATGACCTGGAAATGCTGGAAGTGATCGCTCCGTTTCACGTCTTCCGCGCCTTGGTCATTGCCTCCCCGGAATGGTACCCCGGCCACCCTCTGGAAGTGCGCCTCGGGCTGTTCCGGTTCATGGAGAACGTCCTGGCCGACGAGCGGTTCGCGTATGACCGGATCAACGACTATATGGACTGAGTCGTGCCCGGTTCCTCACTTGCGCGCCGCGGCGGCTGGGCCGTGTGGTTCACGGGGTTGCCCGGCTGTGGAAAGAGCACCCTGGCCAAGGCGGTCTGCCGCGCTTTGGAAGAGCGGGGGGCGTTGGTCGTTCACCTGGAAATGGACGCTCGGCGGAAAAACTATTTTCCCAACCCGACATATTCCCTTGAAGAACGCAACCAGGCCTACGATCGTTTTATCCAGGATGCTTCCGACCTGGTGGATCAGGGCCATGGCGTACTCATGGATGCTACGGCCCATCGCTTGGCGGTGCGGGGCGCGGCTCGGAATCGGATTCGGCGATTCGCCGAAGTTTTTATCCGCTGTCCACTGGATGTTGCCATGGCCCGGGAACGGGAGCGGCCCGAAGGGCTGGTCATGGCCGGGCTGTACGAAAAAGCCCTGGATCGGCGACGCACCGGCCGCGAGCATCCCGGTTTGGGACAGGTGATCGGGGTGGATGTGCCCTTTGAAGAGAATCCCGGCGCGGAATGCGTGGTAGACGGCGCGGCCTTGACCATCGACCAGGCCAGGGACCACGTGCTGCGTTTTTTGGAGAACTGGTGGGAATGAGTGCCAAGCAATTTCATATCACGACCTTCGGCTGTCAGATGAACGTCCATGATTCCCAGTGGCTCGGGAAGTCTCTGGAAGCTCTGGGCTGGGCCCAGGGTACGGAAATGGACGCCGATGTCCTGATTTTGAATACGTGCAGCGTGCGGGAGAAGCCGGAGCAGAAGGTCTACAGTCATCTGGGGCGATTGCGGGATCTGTGGCTGCGCAATCCCGAACTGCTCGTGGCCGTGGGTGGTTGCGTGGCCCAGCAGGTGGGGGAGACCTTTTTCGCGCGGTTCCCGTACGTCCGTTTGATTTTCGGGCCGGACGGGCTGCCCATGGTTCCGGACGCCCTGGCCCGCTTGACTCGTGAACCTGATTTGCGGATGTCTTTTCTGGATTTTACGGAATCTTTCCCCGAGCGGGATGCCGCCCTTGCGGAACCGGGAGTTCAACGCCAGGCTTACGTCACCATCATGCAGGGGTGTGATAATTTTTGCGCCTACTGCATTGTCCCTCTGACCAGGGGGCGTCAGCGCTCCAGGTCCAGCGGTTCGATTCTTGGCGAATGCCGGGGCTTGGTGGACCGAGGCGTACGGGAAATCACCCTGCTGGGCCAGAACGTGAACAGCTATGGATTGGATTCCAAAAGTGCGGGAACAGTCAAGGAGCCTGGGTTTCCAACCGTGCTGGACGCCATTGCCTCACTGCCCGGGCTGCGACGACTGCGCTTCACCACCTCCCACCCCAAGGATCTTTCTCCGGAAACCATCACCGCCTTCGGCCGTCACCAGAACCTTTGCCCCCACCTGCATCTGCCTCTCCAGTCCGGTTCGGATGCGGTATTGCGGGCCATGGGCCGAAAATATACACTGGATAACTACCTTGACTTGGTCGATGGACTGCGCCGGACTCGCCCGGAGATCGCCTTGACCACGGACCTGATCGTCGGCTTTCCCGGTGAAACGGACCGGGATTTCCAACTCACCCTGGACGCCATGCGCCGCGTGGGCTTTGCGAGCAGTTTTTCCTTTGTTTACTCGGACCGTCCCGGGACCAGGGCCGCGAACATGGACGGCAAACTGGACCGGGACGTGAAGGCCGAACGGTTGCGGGTGCTGCAGGACGTGCAGTCCGAACTGTCCGAGCAGTGGCTGGGCCGGATGGTCGGTGCTCGGGTCGAGGTACTGGTGGAGGGCGAGAGCAGGAAGACGTCGGAAGACCTGCCCAGCTGTCGCGGGCGGGATGAATTCGGGCAGACCGTGAATTTTCCCGTGCCGCCGGAAGCCCCCCGGGATATGATCGGGGAAATCGTTCCGGTGCGGATCCGGGAGGCCAAAAAGCATTCGCTGTGGGGATGCATGGAGGTGGACGGATGATTGAAATGCACATTTACGGACTGGCCCTGGACGAGGAAAGTCAGGTTCCCGTGCTGATCCTCAAGGACAAGGCGGATAAACAGGTTCTGCCCATCTGGATCGGGGCCATGGAAGCCGTGGCCATCTCCATGGTTCTTAACGACGTGCGCCTGCCCCGACCCATGACCCACGACCTGTTGCTCCAGGTCATCGAGGCCCTGGGCGGCGAGGTGCGCAACGTGGACGTGGTCCGGCTGCACGACAATACGTATTTCGCGGAAATCGAAGTGCTTCAGGGAGAATCCTTGAAGCGGATCGATTGCCGGCCCTCGGACGCCATCGCCCTGGGCTTGCGGGCCCAGGTGCCGATCCGGGTCAGCGAGGAAGTCCTGGCCCATATCGTGGAGGTGCGCGAAAATCGCTACCAGGCGGTCCTGAAGACCGAAGACGCCCAGCAGTGGAATGAAATCCTGGAAAAATACACTATTGACGACACCAAGTACAAGATGTGATCCGCTTATGATTGATCTGCACACCCACACCCTGTTCAGCGACGGGGCTCTGCTGCCTGGTGAACTGGCCCGCCGGGCCAAGGCCGCCGGATACCAGGCCTTGGCCTTCACCGACCACGTTGATGCCAGCAATCTGTTTCTGGTTCTGGAAAACGTGGGCCGTGTGGCCGTCCAGGGCGCTACGTATTTTGGGCTGGACATCCTGCTGGGCGTGGAATTGACCCACGTTCCTCCAGGATTGATCTCCCGGTTGGCGGATTCGGCCCGGATGAACGGAGCCCAACTCGTGGTCGTTCACGGCGAAACCATTGTCGAGCCCGTGGAAATTGGCACGAATCTGGCGGCCATCGAGGCCGGAGTGGACATCCTGGCCCATCCCGGGCTGATCACCCCCGAGGAGGCCCAATTGGCCGCCGAGCGGGGCGTGCACCTCGAGATCACCACCCGCAAGGGCCACAGCCTGACCAACGGCCACGTGGCGGCCCTGGCCCGTCGCTTCGGCGCGAAACTGGTGATCAACAACGACGCCCACGCTCCCGGTGACCTGATCTCCCGCGACCAACGCCGTCGCGTCGCCCTGGGCGCCGGCTTGACCCAGGACGAATATCTGCAAGCCGAGGCCAATTCGTGGGCCTTGGTGGAGAGGGGAAGGCGGAAGGGAGAGGGGTGAGGCCTGAAGGATGAGGGCTGAAATCTGAGACCTGAAGGCATAGGGGCAGCTTGCTTTATCTTCCTGAAAGGGAGAAGTCGTATTGTCGATGGTTTTAACCACCGGATTGGAGTATACGTTTTTTATTATCCTGAAAGGACGACGCCTGTGTACGCGTAATCGCCAACCGTGAACCCCTGAACCGTGAGCCGCGGAACCTCTAAAAACAAACATGTTTAATCTCATCGACCAGGCTGCCGAACTCTGGCGCTCCGCACGTAGGGTGGTGGCGTTGACCGGGGCCGGGATTTCCGTGCCCAGCGGGATTCCGGATTTTCGTAGCCCCGGCGGGTTGTGGTCCCGCTTCGACGCTAACGTGGTGGCCAGCACCTGGGGCCTGGAACGCAACCCCAAGGCGGTCTGGGAGTTTCTCCTGGATGCCTTGACCATGTTCGGCAACGCCGCGCCCAACCCGGCCCACCTGGCCTTGACCCGGCTGGAGCAGGCCGGACGGCTGGACATGGTGATCACCCAGAACATCGACGGGTTGCACCAGCAGGCAGGGACGCGCAACGTGATCGAATTCCACGGCAACTGCCGCGGTTTTTACTGCAACGCCTGTCGGCGCGATTATTCCGCCGAGACAGCTCAGGGGTTGACCTCCGCGGACCTGCCCTGGATGTGCGAGGGCTGCGGCGGGGTGATTCGCCCGTCGTTGGTCTTTTTCGGCGAGGCCATTCCCCAGGTGGCCCTGACCGAAAGCCAGCGCTGGAGTAACCGGGCCGATCTGGCGGTGATCATCGGTACCTCCGGCGACGTGGCTCCGGCCAATATTATCCCTTATCAGGTCAAGGCCGGAGGCGGTCGGGTGTTGGAGATCAACCTGGGCCCGACCAGCTACGGTGATCTGGCCGACGTCCGCCTGGACCTGCCGGCCGAGAAGTGCCTGCCTGAGCTGGCTGAACGGTTGGGGTGAAGGCGGAGAAGACAGGAGTCTGAAGTTAGAAGTTGGTAGTCAGAAGTAGGGTGTTTGAACTGGAGTTGAGCGGACGCACGAAACGGCATCAATAATCACAAATAGATACAGGAAATTCATTCATGGAGCTTCTTCCACAAACCGGCATTTGGGATCTGGTCCGCCAAGCGACCATCGTGGTGCAACTGGTGATGCTACTCTTGGTGGGCATGTCCCTGGCCAGTTGGAGCATCATTTTCTACAAGATCATAATTTTGCGCCGGGCCAAGCAGCAGGCCCTGGTGGACTTCAAGCGCTTTCAGAGCGCCCCGGACCTTGGGTCAGCGGTTCATATCCTGGCCCGCGGAGCGGATTCACCGCTCTACCCCCTGGCCTATCAGGCCGTGGCCGAGTTGAAGCGGCTGGAAGGGGCCACCATGCCCGCGGCCCAGAAGAGCAAGATCGCCATGGACAATCTGCGTCGCGTCCTGCGCCAGAACGTCAGCAGTTCCATACGAAATCTGGCTTCCTCGCTCTCGTTTCTGGCCACCTGCGCCAGCACCGCGCCGTTCATCGGACTGTTCGGCACGGTCTGGGGGATCATGCACTCCTTCTACGCTATCGGGCAGATGGGCAGCGCTTCCCTGGCCACCGTGGCCCCGGGGCTGTCCGAAGCCCTGGTAGCCACGGCCATCGGCCTGGCCGTGGCCATCCCCGCGTCCGTGGCCTACAATTTCTTTCGGGGAATGCTGGGCAGCATCGAAGTGGAGCTGATCAACTTCGCCGGGGCGTTCTTGAACCGGGTTCAACGAGAGTTGCCCTGGGTTTCCGGGCAGTTGGAGTCCGAGGAAAATGGGCTAGAGGAACACAAAATTTAGGCGCTCCCGGGCAAGGAGAAAATTGTATGGAAGGCCATACCGGTCAAGGATACATGGACCAGATGAACGTGGTCCCGTTCGTCGACGTCATGCTCGTGCTGCTGGTGATCTTCATGGTCACGGCCCCATTCATGACCGAGGGACTGGAGGTGGATCTGCCCCAGACCCGGACTGTGCAGACCCTGCCCCAGGACGAAGACACCCTGGTCTTGACCATCCGTAGCGACGGCTCCATTTTTCTGGATCAATACGAAGTGGCGCTGGGCGAATTGGGAGAGCATGTCGAACGCTTGATCCAGACCCGGGACAGGATTCTCTACCTCCGGGCGGACAAGGACGTGCCCTACGGGCTGGTGGTGCAGGTGATGGCCGAGGCCCGTGAGGCCGGCGTCGAGCGACTGGGCATCGTGGCCGAGTCCGAACCCCGGGAGCCCTGAGGCCCGTTTGTCTCGGATTCGACCAGCGAGGTAACATTTGGGCATTCCTACGCATATACTTGTCTTCGGGCTGTCCGTGCTCCTGCATATCGGGGTGGTAGGCATCGGTCTGTTCCAGCTGTCCTCCAGCAAGCAGATCCGGGTCGACCTGAGCAAGCCCGTGGTCTACCAGGTTGACCTGGTTCGCCTTGATCCGCCCGCTCCCGGTCGTCCGGCTCCGTTGGCGCCTTCCGCGCCGGCTCCCGTGACGCCGGCTCCGGCGGCCCAGGAACAACCAAAGCCCGCGCCCAAGCCGGAGGTTGCGCCTCCTGCCCCGCCGCCTCCGCAACCCAAGGCCGAAGTTCCCATCCCCGAGCCTCCCAAGCCGGCCCCAGAACCCAAACCGGCCCCTAAGCCTGAGCCAAAGCCGGAACCCAAACCTGAACCGCCCAAGCCTGCTCCGAGTCCTCCCAAGCCTCCTGAGCCGCCGCGACAGCCCGCGCGAACTGAACCAACCCGTGAGCAGATCATGGCCGAAGCCATCGGATCCGTGCAGCGGGACGTGGCGCAACGTGCCCAGCCTGATGCACGGGATCAGGCCGTGGCCAGCCTGCGGCAAAGCGGGGCCTCGGGGCCTGGCGGAGCCGATGGACAGGCCGGCAGCGGCTATGGGGGGCTCTTGGAGGTGTACGCCCAGATGGTGGAGAGCCGTGTCAAGGCCCAGTGGCGGTTTCCCAAAGGGGCGTCGCGGCAGGATCTCAATGCGGTGCTGGACATCTCCCTGGACCGGGACGGTCGTGTCTTGGGCAGCCGCGTTGTGCGTTCCTCCGGGCATTCCGGATTCGACGCTTCCATAGAGCGGGCCGTGGAGGAGACCGGGCAACTGCCGCCTCCGCCCCGTCCCGACCTGCGCACCATTCGAATTACGTTCAATCTTCAGGAGTTGTAATCAAATATGCATGTGTTTCATGGAACTACCTCACGACGCTTGGCGTTGGTTTTGCTGATTCTGTTGTGCGTGGCGTTTCCGACCCGGAACGTCGGTGCGCAACAGACCTTGAGCATCGATATCTTCGGCCCGGGGCAATCCCAACTGAACTTGGTCATGGCCAAGCCCCTGGGGCTGGCCGCTGGGCAACAGCCTCCAGCCGAAGCCGAGACCCTGGCCGGATATCTGGAGGATTATCTCGGATTCATGCCGTTTTTGCGGCTGGTTCCGGGGAGCCGTATCCTGGGTGGGGACGTGCTGCCCGGAGTCACGGCCCAGGACGTGGATTTCCGACGGTTTCGCCTGGAAAGGGTCGATCTCGTGCTCACCGCCGGATGGGGCGGTCCCAACGGGCCGGTGGAACTGCGGGTCTTCGAGACCTTTGAACAGCGCCTGATTCTGGGCAAGGCCTACACCGGCGCGACCCCGGCGGACCTGCCCGAGATCGCGGCCAGGTTTTGCGCGGACCTGATGGCGGAACTGACCGGGCAGGGGGATTTTTTCCGCTCTACCCTGGCGGTGGTCCGGACGCATGGCGAGAATAAGGAACTTTGGGCTTCTTCCCCTTTGGGCCAGGGGATGCGGCAATTGACCAGCCTGGGCGGCATCAGTATGAGCCCGGCCTGGTCCAGGGACGGCCGACGATTGGCGTTCACCCTGATCAACGACGGCCGACACTATTTGGGAGTTCTGGACAAGGAAAGCGGTGACGTTCGTCGCGTTCAACTGCCGGGGAACAGTGTGATTTCTCCGGTATTCGACCACAAAGGCAATATTTTTGTCAGTCTGAATCCGGAAGGCAGCCCGAATATTTACCAGCTTTCCGATGATCTGCGCATGGGCCCAAGGGTGGTTCAGAGCTGGGCCATCGATATTTCACCGAGTTTCGACGCCACAGGCTCCAAAATGGCCTATGTCTCCAGCAGGCTCGGAAATCCGCATATTTTCGTGGTGGACATAGCCTCCGGGGTGTCCCGCAGAGTGACCTACGAGGGTACCTACAACACGAATCCCAGCCTCAGCCCGGATGGGCGATTGGTGGTTTTTTCGCGCCAAACCAGCGAAGGGCATAGAATTTTTATGCACGATCTGCTAACTGGGAGGGAGCGGCAGTTGACTTTTGGACCAAGAAATGATGTCAGTCCTGCATGGGCACCGGATAGTTACTTTATTGCTTTCAGTTCCAATCGGAGTGGTGAGTACAAGATTTATCTGACCACCCGGAACGGCGACGAGGCCCGGATGGTGCCCCTGGGCGAGGGAGAGTTCGCGTCGCCGGCCTGGGCGCGGCAACCGTGAAGCATTTTTTCATCAACGTCTTTTAAGGAGAAAAGGTATGAGGGGAAACTGGGTTGTTGGTTTGGGGCTGATTTTGGCCATTATGCTGGCCTTTGGGGCCGGTTGCGCCAAGAAGCAGGTTGATTCGAGCCCGGTGGGCGTTAGTGCCGAACAGACCGCTGAAGAGGCGAGGCTGCGGGAAGAGGCCAGACTGCGAGAGCAGCAGTTGGCTGAAGAACGCTTGGCCAGGGAGCGTTCCGAGGCGGAAAGGGCCCGTTTGGGCCAAGTGGCCGAGATGATCACTGCGAACATGATTCACTTTGACTTTGACAGGTACGACCTGCGTCCAGATGCTCGGGAAGTCTTGCAAGCCAAGGCCGAGTTGCTGAAGCAGAATTCGGATATCCGTCTGCTGATCGAAGGGCATACCGACGAACGGGGGACCTCCGAGTACAACCTGGCCTTGGGTGAGCGCCGTGCTCGGGCCGCATATGAGTTCCTGGTCCTTTTGGGCATCAGCCCCAATCGGCTGCAGATCGTCAGCTACGGCAAGGAACGCCCCTTGAACCCGGCCAGCAACGAAACCGCCTGGGCTCAGAACCGTCGCGCTCAGTTCCGGATTCTCGACATGTAGGAATGTGAAAGGTTCTCGAACCGATCACGAAAAAAAATCGCCGTCGGGGTTACCCGGCGGCGATTTTTTATTTGGTGCAGGGGCAGCAGTGTCTGCCCTGTTTTGAGAGTGACTATGTCAGCGTGACCACGAGCCAGAGCAGTGCCGCAGCCGGGGCCGCGGCCACTACGTCGTCGAGCATTACCCCCAGTCCTCCGGGAACCCGTCGTTCCACCGCGCGAACCGGCCAGGGCTTGAGTATGTCGGCAACCCGGAAAAACACGAAGCCCGCAGCGAGTTGCAGGGGAGTCAGCACGGCAAAAGGCAGCAGGGTTAGCCATTGTCCCAACAGCTCGTCCACCACCACGCATCCGGGATCCTTGCGCCCGAACCGCCGCTCTGCCCTGGCCGCGGCCCAGGTCCCGACCACCAATACGCCCGCGAGTACCAGAACGCGCAGGGGAAAAGACAGTGGCATGAACAGCCAAGGGGCTGCGAGCACTGCGGCCAGGGAGCCCCATGTTCCCGGAGCCTTGGGAAGAAGGCCGAACGGTCCGAGAGTGGCGATGCTTGAAGCGATGCGGTCGATAATCGCGGTCATGGGGATAATCCTGGCATTAGGGCGGACCGGTGTTCAGAAGCGCGGCAGATAGGCTCACGTCGATATGTGCCCGTATCAGAACGTTGTCGGAATGGTGTCAGAACGGGTTGACGTGCTCCTGCCTAGTGTAGTGCAGGTAGCCAACGCTGGCTCCCAGGCGCAGGCCGACACCGGTACGGATAGGCGCGAGGATGATCTCATTGCTCTTTTGATAGTTCATGCTAACTCCCCCAAGGACGTAGACGCTGCCGTCCACCCCTGGAAAACGCTGGAAGATTAGATTGGGGTCGGTCAGGTTGTAAACCAGGGTGAAGACCTTCGCGGCATGCAGCCCAACGTCGAAGCCCACGGACGGCCCTTGCCAGAACACATCGACAGGATCTTGGCCCTTTAGCTGCAACTGGCCCTTGCCGTAACGCAACCCGACCACCAAGGCCCCTCCGGCCTCGTCACCCTTGATGAAACCGGTTGGACGGCCTTGCTCGGCGAATATCCTGTTCAGAATGTCGGCTAACCCTTCGGTGGTCCCTTCGAAAAAGCCTTCCACATGGTTGCTGATTTCTTCCTTGCTGTAAGTTTGCGATTCGGTTTCCATGCCGTGAGGGGCCTGGGCCATGGCCTGGGTCATGGCCAGGAAAAAGCAGAACCAGAGAGTCAGTCCCATGACGATGGTCGTGTTCCGGAAAGTGATCATAAATGTCTCCCTGTTAGCTGTTTCTTGGAATCAGAATAGTGCTTTCCGCCGGATCGAATGGATCTCAGTAAAATATTGCCATGGAGAGCATTACTTGGAATAATAGACATGATCAAGATGGCGGGAAACCGTCAAATTCGGGCGGGGATTCCAACTGTTCCCATTGCTTGTCCCGGACTGATTTTTACTCCGATTCTTTTATACAGCTTTGCAAATTATTCAGCACACACTGTACATGACCCTACTCTACGCTGATTTTTCCCGAAATGGACGTCTCGTTGTAATTGTATCGGGCAGTGGGTGTGCTGGGGCATTTGTGTGGGCATTCATGGGCCGCTCCGGCGAAGATCAAAAAAAAGGGGCAGAGAATCGCTTCTCTGCCCCTTGATATTCTGGTGGAGACGGGGGGATTCGAACCCCCGGCCTCTGCCTTGCGAAGGCAGCGCTCTCCCAACTGAGCCACGCCCCCCTGATAAAGGTATAATCTTATCAATTGACTTGGAGGCGGTCAAGTTTTTTTGAGGGACGCAGTTGTCCGGATTGGACTGGTATAGGGTTTTCTTGGACACCGAATTGGGGGTAAGACAAAACCCCCAGGAGGTGTACAATGAGCAAAGGTGGTTTTGGGCAGGCCCCCTCCCCAGCGGAGGGAGGTCGTAGGCCGAGCGAGGCTGGGGAGGGGGCGTCGAATTCGAGGCCGCAACGCTTCTGGCCGAAGCACAAGACAGAGGCTGTGCTGCGATTGCTTCGCGGTGAGGACATGGAATTTTTGAGCCGGGAACTCGGCGTTCCCGCGGCCACGCTCTCAAAGTGGAGAGACGTCTTCCTTGCTGCAGGAGCGGAGGCATTCAAAACGCGGTCAGCACAAGTTGAAGCCGAGGTGCAGCGCCTCAACGCCAAGATCGGCGAACAGACTATGGAGAACGAGCTTCTCCGAGAGAAGATCGTCCGCATGGAGCAAGGACGCCCTTTGGCGTGGAGCAGGTCGAAGAAGTGAGCCGCGCCGCTTCGCCCTCCACTGGCAGAGTATACGGCTTGGCTCGCGTCTGCGCCTTGTGGGGCATTGCACGTTCTTCTTTCTATTGGAGCCGACAACCTGGTCAACATCGGAAGCCCGGTCCCAAAGGGCTTCACAGCGACGAGGTTCTGGTGGAACAAATTCGCCGAGTGCTTCAAGAGAGTCCTTTTACTGGAGAGGGATACCGCAAGGTTTGGGCTCAACTTCGTTTTCGCGGCTTCCGGACCTCGCCGTTGCGTACGTTGAGAATAATGCGTGAATACGCCTTGTTGGCCTTTCAGCGGCCTCGAAAGCCCCACGGCCCCAAAGCCCACGACGGGACGATTAAAACCATGCGGGTCGACGAAATGTGGTGAACGGACATGACCACAACGCTGACGCTCAAAGAAGGCAACGCCTCGATATTCTTCGCCGTGGACCATTGTTCCCTGGAGTGCGTCGGCATTCATGCCGCAACCAGAGGTACGCGCTTCGAGGCGTTGGAGCCCATTCGGCAAGGGATGCGCCACAGCTTCAGCATCTTTGGCCAAGGCGTGGCCACGGGTTTGAAATTGCGTCACGATCATGGCAGCCAGTTTATATCAGAAGTGTATCAGGACGAGTTGAAATACCTGGGTATTGAAAGCTCCCCTGCCTATGTGCGCGAACCCCAAGGCAATGGTATCGCTGAACGCTTTGTTCGCATTCTCAAGGAAAACCTGCTCTTGGTGAGGCATTTCTACACCGTAGAAGACTTACGCCAGGCTCTGCTGGAGTTTAAGGATACATACAACCGACGATGGATTGTGGCCCGACATGGCTATCGAACACCTTCAGCTGTTCGCGAACAACAGGCCATGTATGCATGGGCGGCGTGAATAAGGACAAAATTGTGTCCAAAAAAACCTAGACCGCTACAGCTGCGCGGCCTGTTGCAGGATGGACAACTTGCCGAGGCCCGGCGTCTTGCTCATTCTCTCAAAGGCGTGTCCGCTACCCTGGATGTGCAAGAACTGACCAAGGCCGCTGCATCGGTGGAACTGGCCCTGGCCAACGGCCAGGCCAACAACCTGGATGATTTGCTTCAATCCCTGGAAGCAACTCTGACGCTGGCCGTCGAGGCCGCCCTGACTCTAGCGGAACATGGAGAGGCGAGAGCCACGGCCCCGGCGGATGCAGCCGAAGCCTCAACCCATCGCCCCTTGTCGCCGGAATCTTTGATCACCCTCAATGCATTCCGTAAACTGCTCTAAAACAACAACATCAAGGCCCGCAAGAGTTTCTCGGAGATTCAAGAGGAACTCCTGGGGCGGGGGATGAATGACGACGTGGCGAGCCTGGAAGCGAGCCTGGAGCGTTTGGATTTTGAGAGCGCGTTGGAGATTGTGGAACGTATTGAGGCGGGGCTTCTGAGGTCGGAGTGTGATTCAACGGCCTGAACAATGCGATGGCGGCTTGATCATCAAGTTTTCGGTTGGCTTGCCGATTAGATATGGAGTTGCTTCATATTCATCCTCCTCGTATCTTCAAAACAACTCTGATCTTCCACCGATCACCAGGGGGGACCATCATGGCTTTAAGTGATCTGCAACGACTCGTGGTTTTCGATACGGCCAATCAGCTTTGGCAGCAGGACATGCTGATGAACGCCTATTTCCATGGTTCCAGCGTGGGCGCAAATCTGCGGTCCATGATCCTGGGCCGCCAGCCCGTCCAGCCCCTGACTAATCCCTTTGACGAGGCCATCACCGGCAAGCTCCGCGCGGACAGCAGGACCATCCGGCAGAATGCCCGGAACGTGAAGGAGGCCGGGGCCATGATGGGTGTTGCCAAGGAGGCCGTGAGCACCATCAAGGGGCTGTTGGAAGAAATGGAGGCGCTGGCCAAGTCCGTTCAACAAAAAATCGATGAAGGAGGATCGATCTCTCCGGAGGACAAGGATGATTACGATGCATTGCGCAAACGCATCACCAGCACCGTCGAGTCCACCCGCTTCAACAACATCGCCCTCCTGGACGCAAGCCAATGGGATACCCAGCAGATTACCTCGGATGGGAAGGTGCATATCCAGGGTTTTCCGGATGGCGGGTTTGATCTCACTTTCCGGGCGCTGGATGAGGATAATTCGGACTTCGCCTGGAGTACGCTGACTGGCGACAATCTCGAAACCGACCTCAATGCTCAATTACAGACCCTATCCAGTTATATCGGCGACATGACCCTCATTGAGGACATCTACACCCGCCGCCAGGACGGGTTGGAGTATCAGGCCGCGTCACTGGAATCCCAGGCAAATCTGCTGGACCAGGCCGTGGAGGCCCGGCGGCATGTGCCGACGAAGTCCCTGGAGCAAATCCTGTTGGATTTGCTGTTTCGTAATTCCGGGCGGATCGTGGACGAGACGGGGTGACGGGCCGGTTTCAGCGGTCCACCGGTAGGTCGTGGCGTAGCCAGCCGCGTCCATGGCTGCTTCCGGCCATGCCTTCGGGGATAGCCTGGGCCTCGGTGAATCCGTTGGCGTGCAGGAAGGGAAGCAGCAGGCCGGTACGATTGCCCGTGCGGCAGATAATGGCGAAGGGGCTGGTCTTGTCGGATTCCAGGGCCGCTTCCAGGTCGCGAAGGAAGCCTTCCGGCCCTTCGGGATGAGTTTCGAAGGACAGCCGGATCGCGCCTTGAGGCGTTCCGGTTTGCCGCCATTCCTCCGGACGTCGGATGTCCACGATGGTCAGTCCTCCTTCCTGAACCTGCTCCCAGGCGGCTTTGGCCGTAAGGTTTTCTCCCGAAACGGTTATTGGAGACGACTGGGTCGCGTAGTGAAAAATCAGCACCGCGACCAGCAGGGCTAGAAACGCGGCGGGGATCAGGTAGCGTCTTGAGGGCTTTGATGACGAGGTAGGCATGGAAACCTCTGTAAGACCTCTCCGGGAAGGAAGCAAGGCTCTTTCTGGTTGAAACATTTGAGCGTTGGAGTGCGACATGGTTGGAGAGCCCAGCGGGTTGTTCATGAGTTTCATGTATTACGCCGCCCTGAGCATCGAGGCCCTGGGCGTGGCGGTAATCTGCGTCGGCGTGGTGGCCACTACCGGACTTTTTTTGTACCGCTCCTGGGTACATCGGAGCACGGATCGTTTCTACCACACCTATCGGCGCGGCATGGGCAAGGCCATCCTGCTGGGGTTGGAACTCCTGGTGGCCGGGGACATCATCCTCACCGCCACCCACAATTTCAACTTGCAGCATGTCGCCCTGCTGGGGCTTTTGGTGCTGATCCGGACTTTCCTCAGCTTTTCCCTGGAAATCGAGCTGAACGGCCACCTGCCCTGGCGACGGCCCCGTGAAGACCAAGAAAACGGGGATTTTGTGTGACGCAACCAGCAATTGTAAGAGAGGATGAACGAATGGACAAGCTCGCGGATATCGGGGTGATCGGTTTGGCGGTAATGGGTGAAAATCTGATTCTGAACATGGAGAGCAAGGGCTTCCGCGTGGCCTGTCACAACCGGACCGTGGACAAGGTGGACGCTTTTTTGGCCGGTCGCGGCCAAGGGAAGAACCTGATCGGATGCCGGACCCTGGAAGAGCTGGTCGCCAGCCTGGAACGACCGCGTAGGATCATGTTCATGGTCCGTGCCGGATCGGCCGTGGATCAGCTCATCAACGCCCTGGAACCGCTGCTGGAGCCAGGGGATATCCTCGTAGACGGCGGCAACAGTTCCTACCTGGACACCACCCGGCGTTGTACGGATTTGGCCGCTAAAGAGTTGCTGTATGTCGGGGCCGGGGTTTCCGGGGGAGAGGAGGGGGCCTTGCTCGGGCCGTCCATCATGCCAGGCGGCAATGCCCAGGCCTGGCCGGCGTTGAAGCCGATTTTCCAGGCCATCGCGGCCAAGGTGGCGGACGGGACCCCGTGTTGCGACTGGGTCGGACCGGACGGGTCCGGGCATTTCGTGAAGATGGTCCACAATGGGATTGAATACGGCGACATGCAGTTGATCTGCGAGGCCTATCATCTGCTATCCCAAGGCCTGGGCATGAGCGCGGACCAGATTCAACCCATTTTCGCTGCCTGGAACACCAGGGAATTAGACTCCTATCTGATAGAAATCACCGCGGACATCCTCGGGCACGTGGATCCGGAAAGCGGGACGCCCACCGTGGATTTGATCCTGGACACGGCCGGTCAGAAAGGCACGGGCAAGTGGACCTCCCAGGTCGGCCTGGACCTGGGCGTTGCCATCCCCCAGATCGCCGAGGCGGTCTTTGCCCGCTGCCTCTCCGCGATCAAAGATGAACGTGTTGCGGCCGGGCCGTATCTTTCAGGCCCTGGCAAGGCTGCCTCGCAAGGCATTGACGGCGATACGGCCGCATTCGTGGATCAATTGGAAAAAGCCGTCTACGCGGCCAAGATTTGCTCCTACGCCCAGGGCTTTCAGCTTTTGCGCGCGGCTTCGATGGAATATGGATGGAATCTGAATTTCGGGGAGATCGCCCTGCTCTGGCGGGAAGGATGCATCATCCGGGCCCGCTTTCTGGGCACAATCAAGGAAGCCTACGACGGCGACCCTGGCCTGGCCAACCTGCTGCTGGCTCCGTACTTTCGCGAAGTCCTGGCCGGGGCTCAGGCGGCGTGGCGCACGGTTTTGAAAACGGCGGTGGACCTGGGCGTTCCGGCCCCTGTAATGGCCGCATCTCTGTGCTACTACGACGGCTACCGCTGCGAACGCCTCCCGGCCAATCTGCTCCAGGCCCAGCGCGACTACTTCGGTGCGCACACCTACGAGCGCATCGACAAGCCCAGAGGGGAGTTCTTCCACACCAACTGGACCGGGACCGGGGGAGATACCGCGTCGTCGACGTACAACGTCTGATCGGACCTTCGGCCTACCGCCTGAATCGGCGATCCCAGTCGAATTCCTTGGATGTGACGACGTTTTCCAGGCGGCGGATGCGTTTGTCCAGGCGGTCGAATTTGCTTTTGATTCTGGATAGGCCTTCGTTCCTGGAGCGGGCGTAGGCCTGATAGAAATCGCTTTCCTCGTCGTTGTTCAAGGGCAGCACGGGTTCGGGCTTGAGCAGGAATCCGGCCAGCAGGTAGATGCCCACCAGGGGCCAGAAGCCGGTGAAGAACATCAGCAGCACGGCGATGACCCGGGTCCAGAACAGGGACACGTCGAAGTAACGGGCCAAACCCTTGCACACTCCGAGAATCATGCCGCTCCTGGAGCGGTAGAGCCGATCCCGGCCCGCTTGGTTGATCATTTTGGACCACCTTCGTCGTTTTGGCGCATCAGGATGGATTCCAGGTTGTCCACCCGGGCGTCCAGTTTTTCCAAGCTTTGATAGATCTCCTGGATCATGCGGGCCTCGTCGGTCTCTTCCGGCGATAATCGGCCGTCCGGGCCGGAACGGAAATGGCGAATGCCGGTGAGTACGATCACGCCCAGGAAGAAGACGATGATCAACGCCGTTCCGGCGAGAACCAAGGTGGTCAGAAAACCCATCATGTTCGTATTCCTTGATTGTGGTTGGGAAGTAGGCAAGCGGCTAGAGGCCGATTAGAGCCCCGTCTGGTCAGGCCCGGACGGAGCAGCGTTTCTGGCGCGCAAGGAGGCCAGTTCGCGTTCGATATCCTCGTCCGCGGCCAACTTGGCGAATTTTTCCTCCAGCGTAAAGGCTTTCTCACCTTTCCCCTGTCGTTGACGACCAATTGAGGATGTTGCCCAAGGACCGGCCAGATCTGCTTCGGCCTCCATCCGGTCGATGCGCTGCTCGAACTCCTCGAAGCGCAGCATGGCCGCATGGGAGTCGGCACGGCGCATATCCAGCCCGGCTCGCTTGCGGCCTTTGGCGCGCATGTGGCGCTGGATGAGAAGACGTTGTTTGTCCTTGGCCGAGAGCAGCTTTTCCTCCAGCGTGGCGATATCGGCCTTGTAGCCTTCGATAATTCCCTCGCTTTCGGCCAGTTCCCCGGCCAATCGGTCGGCCTTGACCTCCAATTCTCGCTTTTCTAACAGGGCTTCCCTGGCCATGTCTTCGTAGCCCTTGTCCACGGCCAGGGCGGCTTTGTCTCCCCAGCCCAGGACCTTGGCGTCCACCTGCTCCCATTCCCGGCGAATCCTGACCGCGGCGGCCATGGCCCCGGCGCAGGAGGCCTTGAGTTCCACCAGGGTTTCCTCCATCTCCTGGATCATCAGGCGCAGCAGTTTTTCCGGATCTTCGGCCTTCTCCAACATGGCGTTGATGTTGGAACTGATGATGTCGCGAAATCTGGTGAAAATACCCATAATATGGTCCTCCTTGCGGTTTCCGGGGCGATGTGATCGTTTCAGGAAAAAAGCATATGGCGTGCCAGAATATGATCATCTGGTATTTTAGTGTATTGCGGTGAAAAAGAAACAATGGTGCTTGACGAAGATAGACAGTATTTGGCAGATAGATGCAATCTATGGCGAATATCACCACGAGTGTCTCCGCGATCCCCGAAGCCCTGGGCCGTTCGGACGCCTTCCTGGCCTTGCAAGAGCGCATTGTTGCCGTGGCCAAGGTGAACCGGCCCGTGGTCATCATCGGCGAGCGGGGAACGGGCAAGGAACTGGCCGCGATTCGGTTGCACTACCATTCCCATCGCTGGCAGGGGCCGCTGGTGGCCGTGAATTGCTCGGCTTTGTCCGAGTCGCTTCTGGAATCCGAACTTTTCGGCCATGAGCCGGGAGCCTTCACCGGAGCGGTCCGATTGCGGCGAGGTCGGTTTGAGGCGGCGCACAAGGGCACCCTGTTTTTGGACGAAATCGGTACCATGCCCCTGAACATGCAGGAAAAGATTTTGCGCGTGGCCGAGTACCAAGTCGTGGAACGCCTTGGCGGTTCCTCACCCCTGGAGGTGGACGTCCGGATCATCGCGGCCACCAACGCCGATCTCGTCGCCCTGGTGGCCCAGGGGCGGTTCAAACCCGATCTGCTGGACCGCCTGGCCTTCGAGGTTCTTCGCATTCCACCACTCCGTGAGCGAAATGGAGACGCAGCCCTGCTGGCTGAGCACTTCGCGGCCCGGATGGCCGTGGAACTGGGCCGTTTCGAACCGCCACGCCTGTCTGCGTCCGTGGTCAAGGCCCTGGAAACATATTCCTGGCCGGGTAATGTACGGGAATTGAAAAACGTCGTGGAGCGGGCCGTGTTTCGGGCCAGTGACGCGACAGTGATCAAGGAGCTGACTATGGACCCTTTTGCCGCGACACCGTCAGCGGGAAGCGTCGTCAGCGTGGAGAATACTGAGCAGGCCAATCTTCTCCGGCGACCTTCACAATCCGGCATGACGACCACTCACCCTGGGACCACGAAAGAACCCGTCTTTGATCAAATCAGTTTGCCGGAAGCCATGGACGACCTGGAACGTCGCCGCCTGCGCCAAGCATTACGTCAAGCCAGGTTTAACCAGCGCCGGGCCGCTGAAATCCTCGGCCTGCGCTATCATCAGTTTCGCGGCCTGTACCGGAAACATCGGGGGGACCTAGAATTGGAGGGGGAAGCTGGTCCAGGAGAGTGACGAATCGGGGGGGAGCAGTGCAGCGACATGCTTTTCTTGACAAGATCTCCGTGCGCACATAGCCTGTGTAAAAGGAGTTCGCCATGAAAAACATCACCCTTTCGATGGACGAAGAATTGTTGCGGGCCGGAAGGGAGTACGCGCGGTCGCACAATATTTCTTTCAATCTTTTCGTCCGGAAGCTGGTCCAGCAAGCCGTTGCCCAGAAGCAAAGCAACTGGCTTGAAAATACGTTTTCTCTGATGGATGAAGCGGATGCGGCTTCCGGTGACCAAACCTGGTCACGAGAGGATTTGTATCGTGTCTAAGATTTTCATCGATACTAATCTTTTCGTCTATGCCCTCGACCAAAAGGAGCCTCTGAAACGAGACAAAGCTCGCACGATCCTGAAAACCCTCACCGAAACCCACCAGCCGGTCGTCTCTACGCAGGTGATCAACGAGTTCTACGTCGTGGCCACAACCAAGTTAAAGGCCGATCCATTCATCGTTAAAAACATCATCCATACCTTCCGCAACATGGAAATCGTCAACAATGACCTGGAATTGATCGAACAGGCCATCGACATCAGCATCCTGTCGCGACTTTCCTTCTGGGATTCGCTGATCATCGCCGCCGCTGAAAAAGCCAACTGCGAATATGTCTATTCCGAAGATCTCAACTCCGGCCAGATATATCGTGGGGTCATGGCGCTCAATCCGCTGCGCTGACCGACTCTATTTTGGGTAACTGCTCAGCTTTCGAAAAGACCAGGACTGACAAGCGCCATTGTGCTTTGAACGTCGACACAGCAGACGGATGATCTCCGGAACGCCGGATGTCGGTATGTACGCCCCCACAGCCCAGGCCACATCCCCTGGAAAGGGCGCGCCGGGTCGATCTGATGCCCTTTTTCACGTCCCGGTGCGTACACCCGAAAGGGAGCGCCGTGGGGATCAAGGTGAGGAATGATCGCCGATTCAATGTCGGGCTCCTGCGCGCTGGGGCAGGTTGGTCATCTTCCGCCCGTTTCATCACTCTGGGCGGCGACATCTGCGTCGCAAGCATTCTTGGGCAACGAGAAAGTGAAGACCGTCCCTTGCCCTGGTTTGCTTTTGGCCCAGATCCGGCCTCCGTGCTTTTCAATAAACTCCTTGCACAGGAGCAACCCCAGTCCCGAACCGCGTTCGCCTTCGGTCCCGCGAAGACAGGTCCTGCGGTCCAGGGCGAACAGGCCGCACAGAATGGCCTCGTCCATGCCTACTCCGGTATCCCGGATCGAGACGCGGACGGTTTCCTCGTCCTGATCCGCGGTAATCGTGATTTCCCCTTCGCGTTGGGTGAATTTGACCGCGTTGAACAGCAGGTTGCGGACCACGGTGCTGAGCATGGGGTGGTCGGCCAGGATGGAGATGTGTTCCGGGACCGAGCAGCGTACGGCGATGGCTTTCTGGCGGGCGCTGGGAGCGATGAGTTCCAGGGTGCCCCGGATCAGGGTCGAGAGGGGTTGGGGTTGGGGCTCGAAGGAGGTGATGCCGCGCTGCATTCGTGCCCATTCCAGGAGATTGTTCAGCAGGTTGTAGAGATTCTCCGCGCTGCCCTTCATATCCTCGGCCAGCTTGCGGATGTCTTCCTGGCTCATGTTCTCAATGTGTCCGACCATCAACCGGATAAAGGACAGGAAGCCGATGAACGGCGATCGCAGATCATGGGCGATGATGGCGAAGAATTTGTCCTTGTCCGCCAGGGTCCGCTCCAGGCGGGTGTTGACCTGGCGCAGTTCGTCCTTGAACCGGGCCTGCTCGGCCATGGCCCGGGCCAGCTTGACCTGGCCGAAACTGAGAGTGGCCACCAGGTCCGTCAGGCGGGCGTAGAAGTCCATGGTCTGGTGGACCGTCTCCCGGCTATACCTCGGCACCTGTTCCAATGCGGCCAGGTATTGCTGTTCGTCAAAACCGTACCTTCGGGCCTGTTCCCGAAACAGGGTCAGGTCTGGAAGGTCGTCGTCGAACAGAAACTGGCCCAGAAACATGTTCCCCAGGTGGCGGCCACCGATGATGATCGGCGTCGCCAAGTCCCAGAGGTTGTTCTTGCATTTGTAGAGCTTGAAGGTTCCGGGGGCATCCACGCTGGAGAGTAAGGTGTCGCTTTCGATGCAGTTGCGCAGGGTTTCGGGGTGGACCCGGTGGAATTTGACGCAGACGTCCTGCCATCCGGTGGCCACCAGCACCTTGCCGTGCATGTCCACGATGGCGCTGCCGATGTTGCTCAGGCGATGGAAATCCTCCATCAGCAACTGAATGGCCCGGATGTCGATGATGTCTTCCAGGGCCAGCGCGCCCACGTCTCCATCCGGGGAGAGCAGGGCATCAAGCTTGTTGCGAACCCGGGCCTCGCTTTCGCGCAGAGCTTGGTCCATGTTTTTGCGCTCGGTGATATCTTTGATCAGGCCGTCGTAGTCCGTCAATTCCCCCCGAGAGTTCAGCCTGACGACAATGGTGTTGCTCACCCAGCACCGCTGACCGTCCTTGCGGATGATCCGGTGCTCAACGGGATCGGCCCGGCCCTCCATGAGTACTTTGCGGGCCTGTTCCCGAACCAGATTCTGATCCTCGGGCAGGACCATGTTTATCCAAAGGTACGGATCCGCGGCGAATTCCTCGGCCGTGAATCCGGTCACGGCGACGCAGGCCGGGCTGTGTACGGTTTGCGTGACTCGACCATTCTCGACCTGAACGGTGTACAGATAATCGGTCAGGCACTCCGTGATCCGTCGGTAGCGTTCCTCGCTTTGCAGCAGGGTCTCCTCGGCTCGTTTGCGCTCGGCGATGTCCCAGGCCAGATCGGCCAAAGCGGTCAGGACGTCCAGATCCACGGGCATGTAATCAGTGGGTTTGTTGCCCACGCCGAGAATGGCCACGATCCGTCCGTCCCGTTGCACCGGAACCACTATTTCCCGGAGAATCGGGGCATGCCCTTCGGGCAGCCCTCGGCGGTGGGGCAGGGCGGCATAATCGTTGTGGATTACCGGGGCGCGGGTGCGGACGCAGTCGGCCCAGACCCCGGCCTGGCTCACCGGATAGTGGGTACCGGCGGAGGGGTCGGCGGAGCAGCTTTCCTTGACGGTCCGGTCGGACCAGGTTTGAAGGACAATGGTGGATTGATCATCCTCAAAAAAATGAAAGAAACCGATCCGGCTTGCGGTGAGTTGTTCGGCCTCGGCCAGAGTGGCCCGGAGCAGTTCGGCCAAACTCCCTGAACGAACCAGGCGTTGGAGCCGGTCCCGGGCGGCCATGATCGACTCGGTGCGCTTGCGTTGCGAAATGTCGGAAAGAAAGCCCTGATGGAGCAATACCCGTCCGGCGGCGTCCCGGGCAACCCGCACCGTGGCCGAGGCCCAGAACGGCTTGCCGTCGCGGCGGACCATCCGGCACTCGTAATCCACAAGTTCGTCGTTCTGGTCCAGAAGGCGGACCAATGTCTTTCGGTCCTCCGGATTGGCGAACACCTGGACGGCAATGTTCGTCACCGAGGAAACCAACTCTGTTTCGGAGTCGTATCCCAGCAAGCGGACCATGGCCGGATTGGCGCTGAGAAATCGGCCCTCCGGGGTGGTTGTGAAAACGCCCATGGGCGTGTTGGCCACGAGGGCTTTGAAGTCATGCGCGACGGATTTGGTCGAGGTGGGATTGTCGCTTTGCGTTTCGCCGGAAGACGCGAAGGTCATGAAAGCTCCACATTTTGTACAATTTCAATTCAGAAAAGCGGATGGTTCGGCATTGATCCGCAAATGTAGGGGCACGGCGCGCCGTGCCCCTACGGTGTGGACGGCGCCTTCCGCACGAAGCGCTTCACAATTCATACATATTCAAAATCACGGCCGCCCTGGTGATCTCTCCGACCAGGCGGCCGTCCTCGACCACGGGCAGGAAACCCAGGTCGGAATGCGTCATCAGATGCAGGGCCTCACGCAGACTCTGGTCCGGATGCACGGTGGGGGCGTTTTGACGGAGCATGGAGGTCACGGATTTATCCCATTGCCGATCTTGTTTGATTTTGCGGAATTGGGCCTTATGCAGGACGCCCAGCAGCCTGCCTTGTTCATCCACCACCGGCAAGGCCTGGCGCTCCGTCCCGGAAGCGTTCGGGGCCGTCGGTCCTTCCAGGATGGCCACGGCTTCTCGGAGGCTGTGCGCGGGTGCCAGCCGGATCGAGACCGGGGTGGCCAGGTCGCGGACATTGGTCCGCCTGGTTCCGGTTTGGCGGATCAACTCGACGACCTGACTTCGTGTCGTATCCAGCGGAGCCTGGACAACGGCGGAACCGGCGCCGGGATGGCCGCCTCCGCCCAGACGGCGGACCACGGCGCCTACGTCGAACAGCTTGGGGTTGCCGCGTCCGATGACCGCGGTCTTGTGGGAGCCCATGGGAAAGATCCCAAACGCGGCGTCGAGGCCTTGAATCTCCATGAATTTTGAGACCACCGTGGGCAGCATGTTCAGTTCCTTGCGGGCATCCTGAACGCAGACCCCCAGGCGCAGGTCATCGAGGCGGATGATTTCCGGTTCGGCCAGCATCCGGGAGAACAGGTCCAGGTGACGCTCGTCCAGAGAGCTGTCCAGGTACGCGGAGACCACGTTCAGGTCCGCCCCGTTTTCGAGCAGGAAGGCGGCCATGCGCGCGTCCCGTGCCGTGGTGCTGGGAAAGGACAAGGAGCCGGTGTCGTCGTAAATACCCAGCAGAAATAGAGTGGCGTGGATTGGGGAAAAGGCCGTATCTTGAGCCTGAAAGCGTTCCAGAAGCAGGGTGACCGTCGCTCCGACCTCCTCCCGATGTTCCTTGGAGGCGGCGATGGACCCGCCAGCCATGTGGTGGTCCCAGACGGTTACCGGAAGATCGTCGCGCTTGGCCAGTTCCCGCATGCCGTCGAGACGCTCCCAACTTGACGTGTCCGTGACCACCAGATCATCCACCTCGGCCACGTCCACGGAGTCTCTGTGGTTGAGCCGGAGCAAGTCCCAATGCACGGCCATGAAGTCGCGCACCGCGGGCTGGACGTGGGTCGGGACGAGACGCGTCGCGCCGGGATACAGGAAGGCGGCCGCGACCATGGATGCCAGGGCGTCGAAGTCGGTGTTGACATGGGTGGTCACGAGAAGCATCGGCGTGTCTCCTGTCGGGGCGCCTCGTCGAGGACAGGTCTTTCACGATGACCCGATTGCTTCTTTCTGTAGCTGATTTCGGACGCGCCTACAATCGCTATCCGTTTGCAACAATCCCTAATCTTCGCTAGGCTTCCGAGCACGTTCTCGGATTATCGTAGGACGGTTGGGCGCTGACTGGGAAGGTACATGACTCTTGAGGCGTTGTGATCGTCAATGAATTGAAGCAACTCACAAAATAAGGACTATATCATGGCCAAAAAACGTAAGGGCAAGACGGAAGAAGGGGGTTCTCAGGGCCAAACAGGCCACCTCGTCCACTGGGACGGCGATTTGCATGGCGCTGACAGCGTGGAAGGACTCAAACGCGACATCGTGCGGCATGTGGTGACCAGCCTGGGCAACGATTATGCCCGACCTAACGATTTTACATATTACAACGGCTTGGCCCTGGCTATCCGCGACCGGATGATCGCGCAATGGATCAAAACCCAACGTTCGTACTACAACGAACAGGCCAAGCGGGTGTATTACCTGTCCATGGAATATCTGCACGGCAAGTCGTTGTTAAACAGCTTGCACTGCCTGGGGCTGCACGACCTGGCCAAGGAGGCCCTGGCCGATTTCGGCCTGGACCTGGAAGACGTGGCCGAGGTGGAATGGGACGCCGGATTGGGCAACGGAGGTCTGGGCCGTCTGGCCTCTTGCTACCTGGACTCCATGGCCACCCAGTGCATCTCCGGCTACGGCTACGGCATCCGCTACGATTACGGCATGTTTCACCAGACCATCGAAAACGGGGCTCAGGTGGAGCAGCCGGACAATTGGACCAAGCGGGGTACCCCCTGGGAGTTCGACCGGGCCCGGTTCATGACCCCGATCAACTTCTTCGGCCGGGTCCGGACCTGGGTGGACGACCAGGGCCGGTTGCGTCACGACTGGGTGGACACGGAAAAGGTTCTGGCCATGGCCTGCGACCTGCTCGTTCCAGGGTACCGCAACGGTCGGGCCATCAACATGCGGCTGTGGGCCGCCAAGTCGGACACGGAATTCAATCTGGAGTTCTTCAACACCGGGGACTACATCGGCGCGCTGGAGGCCAAGATCCGGGACGAGACCATCTCCAAGGTGCTCTATCCCAGCGACGACAAGCTCCAGGGCCGGGTACTCCGGCTCTGCCAGCAATACTTCTTCGTCGCGGCTTCACTGGACGACATTCTGCGACGCTACAAAAAGAAGTTCGCCTCTTTTGACCAGCTTCCTGAAATGGCGGTCATCCAGCTCAACGACACGCACCCGACCATCGCCATTCCTGAACTGATGCGCGTTTTGGTGGACGAGGAATTGTTGGACTGGGACACGGCCTGGGATCTGTGCACCCGAGTCTTCGCCTACACCAACCACACCATCCTGCCCGAAGCACTTGAAAGTTGGCCTTGTTCCCTGATCCAGCGAGTCCTACCTCGGCACATGGAAATCATCTACGAGATCAATCACCGCTTCATGGAGTGGTTGGACGAGCTGGACGACGGCCATCCCGACCCGGCTGGCCGCAAATCCCGGCTATCCATCATCCAGGAACACCCGGAAAAAGCCGTGCGCATGGCTAATCTGGCCATCGTGGGCAGCTTTTCGGTCAACGGCGTGGCGGCCATGCACACGGAGATTATCAAGGCCGAGGTGTTTCCGGAGTTCCACGCTGTGTTTCCGGGTCGATTCCGCAACGTGACCAACGGTGTCACCCCGAGGCGCTGGCTGAACCAGTGCAACCCTGGCCTATCCGAGCTAATTTCACAAAAGATTTCAGGCAATTGGTTGTACAATCTGGACCGGCTCCGCGATCTGATCCCCCATGCCGAGGACCAGGCTTTCCGGACGGCGTGGCGGGAGGTCAAGCGGGCCAACAAAGAACGCCTGGCGGCGTACGTGACCCGCAAGCTAGGATTTGAATGCAACCTGGACGCCATGTTCGACGTTCAGGTCAAGCGCATCCATGAATACAAGCGCCAACTGCTCAACGTGCTGCATGTGATCACCCTCTACAACCGGATCAAAGCCGACCCTAAAATGGATGTCGTCCCCCGAACCGTGTTTTTCGGCGGCAAGGCCGCGCCGGCCTATTTCATGGCCAAGCTGTTCATCCGGCTGATCAACGGCGTGGCCGACGTGGTCAACCCCGACCCGGACGTGGCCGGTCGGCTGCAAGTGGTTTTTTTGCCTAACTATTGCGTGTCCCAGGCTGAGCGGATTATTCCGGCTACGGAATTGTCCGAGCAGATATCCACGGCTGGCTACGAGGCCTCGGGAACCGGAAACATGAAGTTCGCCATCAACGGGGCTCTGACCATCGGCACCCTGGACGGAGCCAACGTGGAAATGCTGGAGGAGATCGGGGCGGAGAACATGTTCATCTTCGGGCGCACAGCCGGCGAGATTAAGGCCCTGCGTCGCGGCGGATACAATCCCTGGCAATTCTGCGAAAACGATTCGGAACTGAAGCAGGTGCTGTCCATGATTTCCGGCAACGTCTTCTCCGCCCACAATCACGGTCTGTTCGCGCCGATCATCGACAACCTGCTGCACCAAGGCGACTACTTTTGCGTCCTGGCGGACTACCGGGCCTATGTAGACTGCCAGGAACAGGTCAGCACACTTTACCGAGACCAGGACGAGTGGACCCGACGCTCCATCCTGAACTCCGCCAACATGGGCAAGTTCTCCAGTGACCGCTCGGTCATGGACTACGCCCAGAACATTTGGGGCGTAGCCCCTCAGGCCTGCCTGCTTTGATCATGTTCTTCCGCTATCCAGGGGTCTTCAATGCATTAATCGGATTTTCCCGTCCGGCAAAAGCATTGCCCTGAACGCATGAAGTCGTTACTAGCTCTGGAACTTGAAGCTATGGGACTTCCCGAGAGGGAAGTCCGCTTTCTTTCAGAGCGGTCGCGCGACACGCGGCTATCGAATCCAGCCATTCCGAGGTGATCATGATCGACGTTCCGAGCCCTTGGCGAAAATTCTACGACCCCGAAGTTCCCACTCCGTTTGAGCCGGAGGCCGTGGCCATCCATGAATTGCTGGCCCGGTCGGCCCGAGAGCATCCCCAGCGCAAGGCTATCGTCTTTCAAAACTGGTCCACAACCTACGCCGAATTTGATCGTCTGACCGGGGTTATGGCCGCGAATCTGCGACGGCTGGGGCTGACTGCGGGAACCCGGGTCGCTGTGCTCCTGCCGAACCTGCCCCAGACTCTGATCACATACTTCGCTATCCTTAAGGCCGGGGGCGTGGTGGTGATGATGAACCCCCTGTACATGGAGAACGAGCTGCACGACCAGATTTCAGACAGCTCTGCGGAGTTTTTAGTCACCCTGGATCTGCTTTGGTCCAAGGTCGCGGGGTTTCGTCGGCGCGTGCATCTGAAAAAAATCATCGTCGCCAGCATTGCCGACGCCCTGGGCTTTCCCCTGCGCCAGCTCTACAAGCTCAAGGCCTGGAAGCAGGGCATGGGTAAGGACGTCCCGTATGATGACGGCGCGATCATCCCTTGGAAGGAGATCGTGAAAGGGCAGGATGTCTATAGTCAGGTTGTCGACGATCCGCGCAACCATTTGGCCATGCTCCAGTACACCGGCGGGACCACAGGCGTACCCAAAGGGGTGATGTTGTCCCATGCCAACCTGACCGCCAATGTGCAGCAGTGCCTGGCCATGCTGCCCAAGCTTAAGAAGTCCCAGCACACCCTGCTGGCCGTGCTGCCGTTTTTTCATATTTTCGGTCTGACGGTCTGCATGAACTTCGCCGTGGGACTGGGCGCGACCATCATCCCCTTCCCGAGGCTGGTGGTGGCCGATTTGCTGAAGGCAATTCAGAAGTACAAGCCCACGATTTTTCCGGCCGTCCCGGCTATTTTCGTGGCCATGGTCCAGCACAAGAATCTCGGCCAGTTCAAGCTGTCCTCCATTGACTACTGTATTTCCGGCTCAGCGCCGCTGCCCGTGGAAGTCATGCAGAAATTCCAGAAACTGACCGGCGCCGAGATCATAGAAGGCTACGGCCTGACCGAAGCCTCGCCGGTGACCCACCTCAACCCTCTGGACGGCAAGCACAAGCCCGGCTCCATCGGTATCCCCCTGCCCGGCACCGAAGCGGGCATCGTGGACATGGAGGGTGGGGCCGTGCCCGTGCCCATGGGCAAGCTGGGCGAGCTGGTTGTCCGAGGGCATCAGGTCATGCAAGGCTACTGGAACCGAGCCGACGAGACCGCCTCCACCATCCGCAATACCTGGCTGTACACCGGGGATATCGCCTACATGGACGAGGACGGATTCTGCTTTATCGTGGACCGCAAGAAGGATCTGATCATCACCGGTGGGTACAACGTTTACCCCCGGGACGTGGACGAGGTGCTCTACGAGCATCCCAAGGTCAAGGAGGCCGTGGCCGTGGGCATCCCGCATCCCACCAGGGGCGAAATCGTCAAGGCCTTCATCGTGCCCAAGGATGGCGAAGTGATCGAACAATCGGAAATCATCGAATTCTGCTCTCAGAAACTGGCCAAGTACAAAGTCCCCCGCCGGGTGGAGTTCCGCACCGAACTGCCGAAGACTTTGGTGGGCAAGGTGTTGCGGCGGGCTTTACGTCAGGAGGAAGAGGAAAAGGTGAAAGAGCGAAGAAATAGACGGATGGGGGACTGAGGCTGGTCTGGATATTGAGGTTAGCTTTTTCACAACCACAATCGCAAGTTGTAAACGTATATTCGTCCATTGATTTTGTCTTTATAAAAAATCACGAACTTTCTTAAAAATTGCTACATCATTTTTTTATATATTATGAGTAAATATGACATTCCAATTGTAGTCGACTTAGATGGAACACTTATTCAGTCAGATATTCTATTTGAATCTTTTTTCAATTCTTTGCCAAAATCAATATTTCAACCACATAGATTATTGAAATCATTATGTGATGGAAAGTCTCACCTTAAAAGTTATTTATCAGATTTGTCAAAAATCGATATCTGTCATATCCCATACAACAAAGATGTACTTGAGTTATTGAAAAAATATAAATCACAAGGCACTTCAATTGTTCTTGCGACAGCGACACACCGTGTTTACGCCGATGCCGTAGCAAAACATTTAGGTATATTTGATCTTGTTATTGCCACAGAAGGGTCGGTAAATCTGTCTGCTCGCAATAAACGCGATGCCTTGGTTACAAGGTTTGGCGATAAGGGCTTTGACTATATGGGCAACTCCCATGATGACCTCTGCGTTTGGGCATCATCGCGAAAAGCTATCCTGGTCAACCCTGACCTTGGTGTTGAGCGCAAGGCCCGCGCCTTGGTCAACGTTGATCAAGTGTTGCGTACCAAGTCGCCTGTCTGGAAGGTTTGGCCAAGGGCTTTGCGTTTTCATCAATGGGTCAAGAATCTGCTCTTGTTCGTGCCCTTGCTGGCAGCCCACAGAATATGGGAAATAGACCTTTTGTTTTTGGGCCTTATGGCTTTTGTCAGTTTTAGTCTTTGCGCTTCCAGCGTATATCTGCTCAATGATCTCCTTGATCTGGAAGATGACCGCCATCACCCCACCAAAAGTAATCGCCCTTTTGCATCCGGAGCTTTGCCCCTGCATCATGGGGTCATGGCCATTCCGGCTCTTCTTTGTCTCGGATTTTCCTTGTCTTTGTTGTTTTTACCTGCTGGATTTACCTTGGCCCTGGCCGCTTATTACGGATTGACCCTAGCATATTCTTTAACTTTGAAACGCCTGATGATGGTGGACGTGATCACCCTGGCTTCCCTGTATACCCTGCGAATTATTGCCGGCTCACTAGCCTTTGGCGTTGAGCTCACGTTTTGGATGCTGGCTTTTTCCATGTTTCTTTTTTTAAGCTTGGCCCTGGTCAAGCGCTATGCTGAGTTACATCAGGCTCGCAAAAAAGGTGGAACGGCCAAGGCTCACGGACGAGACTACTACCCAGGTGACCTGCAGATGGTTTCATCGCTTGGCGCTGCCGCAGGATATCTTGCCGTGCTGGTATTGGCCCTGTACATTCAGGATGAAAGCACTTTGACTCTGTATTCCAGACCAGAAATGATCTGGCTGGCCTGTCCTGTGCTGCTGTTTTGGATCAGCCGGGTCTGGATGATTACCCATCGCGGTGGCATGCAAGACGATCCAGTGCTGTTCGCGGTCAAGGATACTGTTAGCCTCCTGACTGGAGTTCTGTTCGGATTGGCATTCTGGATGGCGATATGAAGCAAAATTTTGTAGAATCCTGGGGCCGATTTCCCCGCGACCCGCAGCAGGCACATCCGGTCAACTGGCTGGGCGACGTCTCCCGTGTGCTGACGCAACTGGCTCGTGACAACAAACATACCCTGCCCTTTGGCAGCGGCTTGAGCTATGGAGACAGCTGCCTAGCAGTCAGCGACCATGTCCTCCATCTACGCCCCCTGGATCGTTTTCTGGTCGCTGACTGGGACTAGGGAGTGATTCGGGCTGAGGCCGGGGTCACCCTGGAGGAACTGCTGGCTCTGGCCGTTCCCCGTGGCTGGTTTTTGCCCGTTACTCCGGGGACGCGCTACGTGACCCTGGCTGGAGCCGTGGCCAACGACGTACATGGCAAGAATCATCACGTTCGCGGAACCTTCGGCCGACACGTGCGACGTTTCGAGCTGGTTCGCTCGGATGGTTCGACCCTGGAATGTACTCCGCAAGACAACCCTGATTTTTTCGCGGCTACTATCGGCGGACTCGGGCTGACCGGGGTCATCACTTGGGTGGAGCTGGCCCTGATGCCCATTCGTTCCAGCCGGATCGTGACCACTCATGTCCGCTTCGGCTGCTTGGATGATTTCCTGGACCTATCCACGGAACTGGACCCTGTCCACGAGTACACCGTGGCCTGGATCGATTGCCTGGCCCGGGGCCGCAGCGCAGGACGGGGGGTGTACATGGTGGGCAATCATGCCCAGGACGGCCATCTGGAAGCTGATGCCGGACGGCGATTGGGTGTGCCGGTGGTGCTGCCTTTTTCAGCTGTGAACCGGCTTTCCTTGCGCCTGTTCAACACCGTTTACTACCGGGCACGGAAATCTGGTCGACATTCCCTGGTGGTACCTTATTCTCCGTTCTTCTACCCGCTGGACAAAATCTTGCATTGGAACCGGCTATACGGTTCCAAAGGCTTCCAGCAATACCAGTGCGTGGTCCCGGAGAACAATGCAAGAAACGCCATGCATGAAATCCTGCAGGTCATTGCCAGCGTCGGCAGTGGTTCTTTTCTTGCCGTTCTCAAACGCTGCGGCGATGTGCCATCGCCGGGCCTGCTTTCCTTCCCTCTACCAGGGGCTACCCTGGCCTTGGACTTTCCGCGTAGCGGAGGGACTAACGACACACTTTTTCCCCGACTGGACGCCATTGTCCGTTCCGCCGGGGGCCGGCTCTACCCGGCCAAGGACGCGGCCATGTCTGGCGAGGATTTCCGGACATTCTACCCCAACTGGGAACGCCTGGAGGCCCTGCGTGACCCGGCCCTTTGTTCCCGTTTTTGGAAGCGAGTCACCTCATGCTAAACATCCTGGTTATCGGTGCCACGTCAGCCATTGCCACGGCCTGCGCCCGGCAGTGGGCTGGCCAGCAGGCTACATTCTTCCTTGTGGGCAGGGATCAGGCCAAGCTGCAAGCCGTGGCCGACGACCTTCTGGTCCGCGGCGCGACTGCCGTCACATCTCACACCCTGGACATGAATCACTTTGCTGACCATCCGGTCCTGCTCGATGCTGCCTTTGCCGCAATGTCCTCGGTGGACGTGGCCCTTGTTGCCCATGGCACTCTGCCGGACCAGCAGGCTTGCGAGCAGGACGTGAACTTGACCCTGGAGGAAGTCTCCACCAACGGCCTGAGTGTAATCGCCCTGTTGACCCTGCTGGCCAACCGGATGCAGCCTCAGGGCAGTGGCACTATTGCCGTCATCTCTTCCGTGGCTGGCGACCGGGGCCGACCGACCAATTATGTCTACGGCACGGCCAAGGCAGCGGTGACCACCTTTTGCGAAGGCCTACGAGCTAGGTTGTCAAAGTTCGGAGTCCACGTTCTGACCATCAAGCCCGGCTTTGTGGACACTCCCATGACCGAATCGCTCGATCTGCCCCGGATCCTGGTCGCGACGCCGGAGAGGGTCGCGCGCCGGATCGTCCGTGGTGTGGCCCGGCGGCGCAACGTGCTCTACGTCCCCGCCTTCTGGGCACTGATCCTGTGGATCATTCGCAGCATTCCTCAGCCGATTTTCAAGCGCCTAAATCTATGAGCCTCAAAAGGCTCGCCGAGTCACTCCCGGTCGATCCGGTATTCTCGGGCTGGCGGTTCCGCGCGGTGGTGATCTCCGCCCTTTTAGCAGCCCTCGGATATCTGGCGTTCGCGGTCTACAGTGGTTGGCGTGAGGTGGGAACCGCCATCGCCCAGGTGGGTGTCGTCGGCTTGGTTATCGTACTGTCGCTGTCCTTGCTGAATTATGGCCTGCGCTTCTTACGCTGGCAGCTCTACCTGCAGACGCTGGGTCACTGTATACCCTGGTGTCGGAGCTTGCAGATCTACCTAGCGGGCTTTGCCTTGACCACGACTCCGGGCAAGGCGGGCGAAGCCTTCCGCGGCGTACTCTTGAAGAGGCTGAGGGTGCCTTATCCAGACAGCTTCGCCGCATTCCTCAGCGAGCGTCTGTCTGACCTGATCGCCATCGTACTTCTGACTCTGTTCGGGGCAGCCCTGTACCCCAAGGCGGCACCGCTGATCCTTGTCGGAGCGACCCTTGCGATCGTGTTGCTCGTTCTGCTCTCGCAACCGCAATGGGTAGCGCATTTGCAGCGCCGTATGCCGACGCATCATCGATTCCAAAGATGGATCGGCCACGGCTTCGAAATCATCTGCCAGGCGAGCCGTTGTCATCGGGCCAAAACCCTCGGGCTGGCCACCATCCTGAGCCTGATCGGTTGGGCCGCGGAAGCCTTCGCTTTTTTCCTAATCCTGTATTGGATGAACCTCGACGTAGCCTTTGTCTTCGCTGTTTTCGTATTTGCTATCAGCATGCTCGCGGGAGCGATCAGCTTCACGCCCGGTGGGCTTGGAAGCACCGAGGGGGTGATGGTGGGGCTCCTCGCATGGCACGGAGTCGGGCTCCCCGAAGCGGCTGCAACGACCATGCTGATAAGAGCGACAACGTTGTGGTTCGCCGTCATACTTGGCATTTCAGCCATTACGCGTTCGAAGGACCAATAAGGTATTTGGCCACATATGCACAATCAGCGAAGGTTTGGTCATCAAGTCTTGGCCTATAGCCATCCGTGCTCATTTTTGATGGCGTAGTGTTTTAATATTCCTCAATCATGATAAAAGTCACAATATCCACCATCGGCACGCTGCTCATTGTTAACAGGAATGCTATTGTCCTCACAGCGATCTATTCTTTGGCGCTGGCTATGATACTCGACGGCTTGTTCCAGGACATTAGTAGTGGTGGCAATGCCTGGAAACAAGGAGATTGGCTTATCAACAATCATGATGTTGTTGTAAGAAGAGGGCTATTTGGATCAGTTTTATTGCTGATTTCTTCTGTGTTTGATTTTCCCGTTCTTGTTCTTCTGGGAGTGATCCAGGGAACAATAATATCTCTCATTTTTGCATTATTCTGGTATGCTGGCGTACGGAACAAGAATAGCGATATCTTAACTTTTCTTTTGCTATCTCCGATTTTTTTAATATTCTCAGCTAATGATCTTCAAGGTAGCTTGCGTAAGGAGATATTGGCCTATTTATCATTTTTGCCGCTTCTTTTTAGTCTTTTGCAGCACGGCATTGTTCATTTGAAGTATGTTTTTATCTCATTGTTTCTGTGGACTATAGCAGTGTCAACGCATGAAGCAAATGTCTTTTTTTCTCCATTCATTGTTGCATTGACGTATATTGGTTTTCGCTCACAAGGTCTAAAATTTCATATAGCTCTATCCTCTCTCGCTTACATTGTAATATCTGGAGTAGCTTTTTTTTATTCCATGTCCTTCTCAAGTGTTGAAAGTCATACTGCTGTATGCGCTCCGCTATTGAAATCCGGACTCAATCAAGATATTTGTAGTGGGGCAATCAGGTGGCTAGAATATGACGTTTGGTATGGAATGTATCGATCGCGAAGCGTGTTTATTTCATGGGGTTTGTATTATTTTGTGCTAACATTGGTTTTTATGTGCACGTTTATTTTCTATCTTTTTCAATCCTTTTATCCGTTTCGTGTCCTGTGTTTGTTTTTACTTGTGAATTTGTTTTTCTTGCCTCTTTATTTCATTGCTATCGACTGGGGGCGCTGGATTAACTTTGGAATGTTCTCTTTTGTGGTATTGTTCATCGCTATATATATTCAAGATGGTAGACTCCATAAAATTCCAAGGATGAACACCTTTTCTTGGATCTCTACACTTTTGTTTTGCATTGCCTGGGGTGTACACCATGGTGGGAGGGCTATGTTTGAATTTGGATTTGCGAAAAATAGCCTAGCGTTTTTTTCCGTTTTTGGTGGCTAGATGCTCGGGTTTAAGAGTATGCAGAAGCATTTATGTTGTTCAAATGTGACAGGACTTTAACCGCATCGCGCCAAATCCAGCCTTTTCCGCAATAATTTCTGCATGTTAACCTGGCCCTTTGCGTAAGACCCTACTGATATCTCTGCTTTTTTGTCAAAAAAACGTTTAATTTTATA
>NZ_PZKN01000032.1 GCF_003046795.1 Desulfonatronum sp. SC1
GCCCAGAGCAGGCGGGGGCGGTGTTCGGTCAGACCGGGAAAGATTTCCAGGGGGGCGAATGTGAACTCGATATTCAGATGTTCGGAAAAGCCTAGTTCCCTCAAGTCCCGCCCCAAGCGTCCTCCGACGTCCGTGGCGGTACGTCGTCGATCCTCGTCCAGCGCGGCCAGGGTTTCGGCCAGATCGCTTCGCGCCTGCTCGATGTCCCGCTCCAGTTGCTTAAGGTCCAATCCCGAAGCTTCCAGATAGGACAGGTTGGCGTCCACTTCCTCCTTGAGTCGGACGATTTCCTCCAGCGGACGTTTCATTTTGCGTTTAAGTTGGGAAAGTTCCCAAAGCCTGGCCTCGATGGACTCCAGTTCTCCCTGGGCGGTCTGGGTCCTGGCCAAGCCGCGCAGGCGGCGTTCCAGATCGTGAAGATGCTCGCCGAACTGGAGCAGCGCTTCGGCGTCGGAAACCGGCTTTGGAGCCGTTTCGCTCGCCTCCACCTCCGCAACCTCTGAGACCGTCTCCGCAATTCGCGGGGAAACCGTGCTCTCCAGATTCAGTACGGCCTTGCGCAATTTGCCCAGGGCGTCGTGCAGGCCAGTATCTGGTGTGCAAAGCAGTTCTATGGCTGAATCGACGTGTTGCTGAGCCTGCGCCAGGTCGCGCAGGACTTGCTTGCGCACCTCCAGTTCCTCTTCCTCGCCGGGCTTTGGGTTGACTTTGGCAATCTCCGAGCGTTGGTATTCCAGAAGATCCTTGCGTTCCCGTAAGTCCCGCAATCGCTCTTCCAACTCACATTGGCGATCCACCAGGGCGGACAACTTGGTCAAACGGCGATCCTTTTCCCGGACTAGTTCCGGCTGTTCCAAGAACCGGTCCAGGAGACGGGCATGGAAGGACGGCAGACGGAGTTGCTGCTGGGAATGCTGGCTAGCGTGCAGGATCAACCTGGAACGCAGCCGCTTCAAACTGTCCTGAGAAGCCAGTTCATCGTTGACCCAGACCCGAGAGCGGCCAGACTGCGCTGACAGTTCGCGACGGATTACCGTTTCGGAGGAGGAGCCGTTCTCTCCGCCCACGAAGACCGCCTCCACCCGGGCCTTGTCATGGCCCGGACGCACGAGATTCACGGCCAGTTTTTCTCCCAGAAGAAAATCCAGGGCGCGGAGAATGAACGACTTCCCGGCCCCGGTTTCTCCGGTGATCACGTTCAGGCCGGGGCCGAATTCCAGTTCCAGATCGTCGATCAGGGCGAGGTTGCGGATGCGCAGCAGTTCAAGCATGGGACAAAGTTATGGATTAATCGCTATGCACCGGGCTGAATACCCAGAACCGTGCGGATCGAGTCATCCGGGTCGGCCGCGGCCAGGGCGTTGTTAAATTTTCGCGTTTCATCGTGCTGTTCGGCCTTCAATGCGGCCAAAAGCAGCTCTTCCAAGCCCTCTTCTAGCCTGAACCCCTGAAGGTTGACCAGACCCAGTTTCAACCCCGCCAGCCAGTTATCGGGTTGGTAAAGGGTTAGGTGTGACAGCAGGGCTAGGCGAGTCGGCTCAAATCCCGGCTCCTTATCCAGGAGAGCGTCCATGCCCTTGCAGATATCCATATCATGAGGATCGATTCGGTGGCCCAAAATCAGACACTCCAAGGCGGACTCCGGCAGCTGTCGCTCATGGTCGTACACAAAACCGCGACGCACACGGAGTCCTTCCCGTAGCATCTCCCGCGACCACAGCAGGTAGAGTTGTTGGGGCGTCAGCGGTGCATTGGCCGTTCGCCCGGAAATCTTTTGATGGCGCAGCCAGAAGGCCTTGGCCAGCGCCACCTCGCCAATGTGCAGGGCAGCCAGGGAGGCGGTTCGCGTGAGCGCCGGGTCATTCCCGAAGGGCAGCTCGGACTGGAGCAACGCCCTGAGGTCGTGGAGAACCAAGTCCTGGCGATTAGTCCCCAGCCAGAACCCCAACAAAGCCTCTCGCTTGCGTGGAGATTCGGGAAGCGCCAGGAGCAGATTTTGCAAATCCCCGACGTCTATGGGCGCTCTGCGGGCCTGCCATAGACGATACAGCGTCAAAGTCCATGACAGTGCTGAAAGCTCCGGTTGGCTCGACGATCGGCCCAGGGCTTGCGTCACTGCCTCAAGCAGTCTCTCAGCGCGATGGATCGCCAGATGCTCTTCCTGGACCCTGGCCCAGGCCGCCTTGCCCATTTGTTCGGCCAGGCGTTGATTGCGAGAGTAGTGGTTGATCTTGGACTTGAGTTCGAGGGCGTGACTGAATACACCGATCTCCCTGTCCGGAAGAAAGGTCTCTCCCAAGCCTGGAATCCCGGAAGGGTTGAGTACGAGGCAACCGCAGGACGCGGCCTCGAACAATCGGAAATTGATTTCCCCGAAAATTGCCTCGTTGGGCGCCAATCGTGTTTCCCGGTAGACATCCAGCATTTGCTGAAAAGAGACGTCCTCTACCAGTTCCATTTGGAACTCGCGACGTAAAAAATTGACGAACCGTTTTCGGGAAGGGCGATGTTCTGTCACCCGGCCCACGAAGCAAACCGTCCGAGGCCTCCGGTCCCATCCTTTCCAAGGCAGGCGACGTCCGAACCAAGGCAGCCAGAATGCCGGGACGTTGGTCAGTTTTTGCAGGGCATCGCTCCAGTTCCGCTGCGTGGAGCAGACCAAGTCGAACAGACGGACGTACTCCATCTGCCAGAAGGCGTTCAAATGGGTGTCGATGGACCAGAAGACCTTGAGCCCGGAAACCTTCTCCAGGTCCTTCAGAAGTACCCGCGGACCAAGGCTTTCCTGTTGAATCACCACGTCCGGCTGAAAGCTATGCTCTTCCAGCAGGCGAGGCAGATCGTGAATCCCAGGCTTAGGATGCAGCCCCAGAACCGTGTTCCCCAGTGATTGCAATTCATTTTGCAGTGCACAATTAATGACACAAAGACGCATGCCAAGACCTCGTCAACGCTGGATCATCCTCTGGGCGTTATTCCATTTCTGTTTCAGCTGATTCTCTATCGGCGTCGGTATCGGAATCGGTATCGGAGTCGTCAGGCTATGCGCTTTCAAACATCATTGATCCCGATTCAGATTCCGAGCCCGATAACTGCATTACTCTGTGCTGAGTAGTTACAGCGAGTAACGCATTATCGTTGGAATTGGTATTAGTTGAAACATCCGATCCCGCCGAGTATACAAACTGGAACGAGGCGCACCACCTCCGCGGCGCAGCATCAGTCACAATCACAAGGAGTACGCCATGCCAATTTTCGAATATGCCTGCCCCCAATGCAACCATGTCTTCGAGGATTTGGCCCGGCTTTCGGACCAGGATACCAAGCTCTGCCCGAAATGCGGCAAGGGCCGGGCTGAGAAGATCCTGTCCGTCTGCCGCGCATCGACGTCCGGACGCTCATCTGAAGCCTCGTCCAACAGTTTTGCCCCGAGCTCCGGATGCGCTCCGGGGAAGGGGTTTTCCTGAAGCGTGTAGTTCGGCTTCAGGTCTGAAGCCATTTTTGCAGTCCGCACCGGCGGCACTTCAGGCACCCTGCCTGAAGTCCGTCCGGGGCGAAATCCATGGGGCAGGGCGGGGAGGTGCGTCGCGTCCCGGCCTTTTCCCATTCTCGCCACAGATATTCCCGGTCCAGCCCCGGATCGATCACTTCCCAGGGAAAAATCTCGTCCCTCGACCGTTCCCGGTCCAGATACCAGGCCGGATCGCCTGGCCACTGCGCCAAGGCCGCGGTCCACACTTCCATTTCCCGACCTTTCAGGCCTGCGGCAAGCCGGATCAACTCGTGAACCCGCTCATCTCCTCGGGCCAACAGTCCTTGAATCCTTGCCAACCCCGGCGCGTCAGAGCGGACCTGAACCCCGGCCATGCTTTTGGTCGCCTTACGGATTTGGGAAATTCGATCCTTGAAGGCCTGTTCATCGGCCATGGCCGCCCATTGCAAGGGCGTCCAGGGTTTGGGCACCAGACAGCCCAGCCCCAGGGTGATTAGCTTCAGGTTGGTTTTGCCTTGACCGCCGCCACTGATTCGGGCCCGGTCCACTTCCCGCAAAAACAGGCCGAATTCCTCCCAGTCCGCGTCGATTTCTCCAGGCCAGCCTAGCAGCAAATAAATTTTCAGATGATTGAATCCTTTGCGGGAGAGGCGTTCCACGGTCCGCAGAAAGGCCTCTTCGCGAACATGCTTGTTCATCGAGTCCCGCAACGTCCGGCTGGCCCCCTCCAGGGCCAGGGTGATCGTTCGTGTGCCCAGTCCGCGGAGCGTATCCAGCAACTCTTCGGTCAGCCCTTCGGCCCGCAAGGAGGACAGGGAAACGTCCACCTTCCGCTCGCCAAGCCAAGCGAGAAAACGGCCCAGATCCGGCCAGTCCGTCAGGGCCGTGCCCACCAGACCCACTTTACGCGGCCGTTTGCGCAGCACGATTTCCTGGAGGTCGTCCAGGGAAGCCAGTCTGGGCGGACGATACACGTATCCCGCGGCGCAGAATCGACAACCGTGTGGGCAGCCCCGGTTGACCTCCAGCAGCAGGGTGTCCCGGAACACGGCGTCCGGGGTAATGAAGCAGGAGCTGACCGGGGCTTCCAGTCCACCCAGGTGTGAGGAATGCAGATGCACGGCTCGATGCACGGGTAACGTGCTTTTTCTGGGAACGTAGACCCCGGGGATAGCCCTGACCAAGTCCAGAGCGTCGTCACGGGAACCGTTTCGGACATACGCTTCAGCCAAGACCTCCAAACAACCGGCTAGCCCGGCCTCGGCCTCCCCCACCCAGAACAGATCCACGCTGGGGGCGATGGGGGCAGGGTTCATAAACGCGAGCGCCCCTCCGGCCATGACCAGTGGCCAGGAGGGGCGTCGCACGGCGTCGGGGGCGATCCCGGACGCCGTCAGGATACGGAACAGATGGAGGTAATCGAACTCGTAGGTCAGGCTGAAGGCCACGACGCCAAAGGCGTCCAGTCCACGTTTACCAAAGGGCCGGACCAACTCGTGCCGGTCCGGATCCCAGAACACCGGCTCCACGGCCAACGTCGGACGAGACCTCAGCAGCTCCAGCACCGCCTGCCATCCAAGGCTGGAATAGGCCAGTGCGGGCTTCTGGGGAAAGACCAAGGCGATGGGCAGGCGACCGCCCCATTCCTGCTCTGGGGTGGCCCGTGAGCCAGGGAGACGGCGACCGCGCTTCACCCGTTACTCCGGCGTTGTTGTAGCGGCACGTGCACCGGCAACGCGCCAGCCATGGTCCACTTGATTGCCGAGGTCAGGCTTCGAAACTCCGAGGCCTGAATCAATCCGCCTGCTTGCGCAGGAAGGACGGAATCTCGAACTCCTCCTCGTCAAAAACGAAATCCTCTCCCCCTCCGCCGGAGGCCACGCGGAGCATCCGGTTCGGCGCTTGCATCGGAGTTTGCACCTTGCTTTGGGAGTGGCCCTGGTTGAGTTGTCCGTGTTCGCTACGAGCCCCCTTGCGAAGATAGGCCGGGATGCTGCGATCCTCATTGCTGGAAGGAATGTGCGGACGCCGGACGATATTGCCGGAGTTGCCCGTGTTGTTGCGCACCCCGCCCAGATCGATCACACGGGACGATTCCTCGCCCCGTCCGGCAGTGGCCGCATTCGTGCCGATACCCGTGGCGATCACAGTGATCCGCATCTCATCGCCGGCGTCCTCGTCAAACACGGTGCCGAAGAAAATCTTGGCGTCGTCGTGGGCCGCCTCGTGGATGATACTGGCTGCCTCGCTGACTTCATCGATGGTCATGTCCGGGGCGCAGGTGATGTTCAGCAGCACACCCTTGGCTCCATCGATGCTCACGTCCTCCAGGAGCGGGCTATTGATGGCCTTCAGCGCGGCTTCTCGAGCCCGACCTTCGCCCTTGGCGATGCCCGTGCCCATCATGGCCAGCCCCATCTCGGACATCACCGCCTTGACGTCGGCGAAGTCCAGGTTGATCAACCCGGGGACCATGATCAGGTCAGAAATGCCCTTGACCGCGTAGAACAGGACCTCGTCGGCCTTCTTGAGCATATCCAGGAAGGCTGCCTTCTGGGCGGCCAGAGAGAGTAGCCGGTCGTTGGGAATGGTGATGATCGTGTCCACGGCGTCGGCCAGGGCGGCGGCCCCTTTCTCGGCCTGAAGCAACCGTTTCTTGCCTTCGAAATAGAACGGTTTGGACACTACGGCCACGGTCAACGCTCCCATTTCCCGGGCCACCTGGGCGATGACCGGTGCCGCTCCGGTGCCGGTGCCGCCGCCCATGCCCGCGGTGACGAAGACCATGTCCGCCGGCTCCAGTATCTTTCGAATTTCGTCCACGCTTTCCAGAGCCGCCTCGCGACCGATGTCCGGATTCGCCCCGGCCCCCAGCCCCTTGGTCAGCTTCTCGCCCAATTGAATCTTGAACTCGGCCCGAGATCTGTTCAAGGCCTGTAAGTCCGTGTTGGCCGCGATGAACGTGACGCCCTTCAAAGAAGAACAAATCATGTTGTTCACGGCGTTGCTGCCCCCGCCGCCGACCCCGACGACCTTGATCATTGCGTTGACGTCGTTTTCAAGTTCCATGAACTGCATACGCTTCTCCTCCCTGTTCGCTTACCTGATGGTCAAAAATGTTGTTCCGTATCCTTCGGTGATTTTTCCGTCCGCTCCGTTGTCGCCTCTCTCGCTCATCTCCGTCGCTCAGCATTCCGGCGACGCACCATCGCGCACTCCCGGTGAATTTCAAATCTCAAATTTTCTCACCCCGCGTTCCGCTCAGGAAACATCCGAAAACCACTTGCGCATCCGATTCAGGATGCGGTTAAAAATGTGGGTGTCCCGAATCCGGAACCGCTGATCCAGCCCTTCCTTGCGCGCTCCGTACATCAGCAGCCCAACGGCGGTGGAATACATCGGGTTCATCACCACGTCCTTCAGCCCGCCCACTTCCCGTGGATAGCCGATGCGGGTGGGCAGGTTGAAAATTTGCTCGCCTAGTTCGGCCATCCCGTCCAGCAAGGCTGATCCGCCGGTGAGAACGATTCCGGCCCCGATCAGATTCTTGCATCCGGACTGATTCAGGTCCTGTTCCACCAGGGCCAGGATCTCCTCCATCCGCGGTTCGCAAATTTCCGCCAGCACCCTCCGGGATACCCGCCGCGCTTCCCGACCGCCCACACTGGGAACGTCGATGATTTCGTCCTTCTGGACGATATCCGTCAGAGCGCAGCCGTACTTGATCTTGATCTTTTCCGCGGCCATCATCGGCGTACGCAGGCCGAAGGCGATGTCGTTGGTCAGGTTGCTGCCGCCAAGAGCCAGGACCGAAGTGTACTTGATGGAGTTGTTGGAAAAGATCGCCACGTCCGTGGTCCCGCCGCCGATATCCACCAGGGCAACGCCGATTTCGCGCTCCTCCGGAGTCAACACGGCCTCAGTGGAGGCCAGGGACTGCAGGACGATGTCCGCCACGTCCAGCCCGGCCCGATGGCAGGAGCGGATGATGTTCTGGGCGCTACTCACGGCTCCGGTCACGATATGCACCTTGACCTCCAGCCGCACACCAGCCATCCCGATAGGATCGGCGATGCCGTTTTGCTCGTCGACGATGAACTCCTGGGGCAGGATATGGATCACCTCGCGATCCAGGGGGATGGCCACGGCTTTGGCCGCGTCGATGACCCGCTCCACGTCCTTGGGCGTCACCTCTCCGCCTTTGACCGCGATTACGCCGTGGCTGTTGAAACCCTTGATGTGGCTGCCGGCAATGCCGGAGTACACGGAGCGGATTTCGCAGCCGGCCATCAGTTCCGCCTCTTCCAGGGCCTTTTTGATGCACTGCACGGTCTGCTCGATATTCACCACCACGCCCTTGCGCAGTCCCGAGGACGGGGCCGTGCCGATTCCCACCACGTCTACGCCGTTTGGCGTGGCCTCTCCCACCACGGTGCAGATTTTGGTGGTTCCGATGTCCAGCCCGACGATCAGATCGGATTTGGATGATGATTTTTTCGCCATTTTCCGCTCCTCGATTTCACTGTCAGGACTGTTTCGACTGGACCCAGGCCTTGCCCGACATGACGGTCAACCGTTCAATATTGTTTAGCTCTCCACGCGAGCGCAGATCTTCCCAAACCTGATTCATGATGGCGCGATGGCCGCGCCAGTCGCTCAGATCTAAGTGGACCACCATGCCTCGATCTTCCAGGTGGATGCGCAGAATGTTCGCGTCTTCCACTTTCAGCCAAGCGACTTCCGAAAACCCGAACGGGAATTCCAAACGCTCCATGGCCCGCACCCACTCTTCCATCAATCGCCAGTTCGGCTCCACGCCGTCCTCCAGGATCAGGACCGGCAAGGACACGAAGCGGCCCAATTCCAGCGCGGCGATGGGGCCTCCGTTGCGATCCGCGTAATACAGTGATCCGCCCTGCTGAACCCAAAAAAACGGCTCGCGCTCCACGATGTCGATGGCCACGCCGTCCGGGAGTACCCGCCGGACCGTGGCGCTCTCGATCCAAGGGTTGTGTTGCAGTTTGCGGCTGACCTCGCCCAGGCTGACTTCCAGGATGTTCATGCCCACGGCCACGCCGCTCAGATTCAGCACCTCCGGGGTGCTGAGCTGCCTGTTGCCGACGATCTCCACGTTTGAAACGGCGAAATGGGTGGACGTGGTCAACGCCCGGTAACCGTAGACAAGCCCGAGGCTGATGCTTCCCAGAAGCGTCGCCACCAGCAGCAACCCCAAGGTCCAGCCGAAAAACCGCAAAAAAAACAGAACCAGCGCTGCCAACAGGGCACTGATACGCAACGGCTTCCTGGCGACCTTGTTCCGGGTCGGCTTTGTCGATGGCTTTGCCGATGGTTTTGCCGTCCGCTTCGGCACGGACGCAGCGTTTTTTCCGCCCGTCCATTTGTTGCTTTTGCGCACCCCTGGGCTGAACCAGCCGCCGGGTCGGAGTCTCACCGTGGCCACGCTCATTCCAGCACCTTGACCTCGGTTTCCAGTTCCAGGCCGAAACGAAACGCGACCCTTTCCCGGGCCAGATCCAACAGGGCAAAGGCGTCGTCAGCCGAGCCGCCGCCGAAGTTGATCAAAAAATTCGCATGCCGTTCCGAAAAGCCCATGTCGCCTCGTCGAAAACCTCGAAGCCCCACTTGTTCCAGAAGCCTGCCCGCCGGGTTCTCTGGAGCGGGGTTCTTGAAAACGCAGCCGGCCGAGGCCATGGAAATCGGCTGGCTCTGCTTCTTGCGGCCATACCAGTCGCGCATCCTCGATCGCACCTCGTCCGGTTCGCATCGCTCAACCCGCAACTCCGCCGCCAGCACCAACTGGACGACATCGCCAAGCCCCGAGTCGAACCGCCGGTATCCGAATTGGAGAGCAGCGGCATCAAGCCACCGCCCCCCCCGGTCCGGAGTCCAGATCAAAACTCGCTCCAGAACCTGGGCCACCTCCAGCCCATACGAACCGGCGTTCATGGCCACAGCTCCGCCCACGGAGCCGGGAATTCCGGCCCAGGGCTCTAAACCGCTCAGGCCGCGAGCCGTGCACCAACCTAATAGCTTTGGAAGCCGCAAGGCCCCTGGGACGCGAATCCGGACAGCTTCTCGATCCGTCCTTGAAATACGGTTTCCATCGTCACCCCGTTCCATGATCTCGGGATCGCCGCCGCCTTCCAGCCGGACCAGCACCAAATCCATATCCCGTTCCGCGGCGAGGATGTTGCTCCCTTCCCCCAAGACCAGTGGCCGTCCGCCGTGCTTGGCCGTTTGCTCGACCAACACGCCAGCTAGATCGTCCAGGTCCGGCGTTTCACGGACCACGATCTCGGCAATGGCCTTGCCGCCGAGTTTCAAAGTCGTCCGGTCCGCTAGAAGCGGGCCTCTAACCACCTTCACGGGATCATCCTCACGCGGCCTCCAGGAACGCTTGTCCGGCTTGCCATACATTGCCGGCTCCCAAAGTCAACAGCACGTCGCCCGGTCGCAGGATGTCCGGCAGAGCCCCGCTAGCCGCGAGCATGTCCGGAAAAAAGGCCACCGGGGTCTGGCTGACTTGCCGCACGCCCTGAGCCAGGCTGCTTCCGCTGATGCCCGGCAAGGGCGCTTCGGAGGCAGGATATATTTCCAGCAACAACAGCCGGTCGGCTTGGTCGAAAGCCCGACAAAAATCACCGAACAACGCCTTGGTCCGGGAAAAGCGGTGAGGCTGGAACAACACCACCAGCCGCCTCCCAGGGAAAAACTCCCGCGCGGTGTGCAATGTCGCGACAATTTCCTTGGGGTGATGCCCATAGTCGTCCACCACGGTCACGCCGCCGCGTTCGCCCTTGATCTCGAAGCGCCGGCCCACGCCGCCAAAGTTGGTCAGACCGCGCAGCACGGCTTCCTTGGGTATGCCGATTTCAATGGCCACGCCGACCGCGCCCAAGGCGTTCAAAACATTATGGCGACCCGGCTGAGCCAAGTTCACTTCGGCCCAGTATTCTCCAAGCCAAGTGATCCGGAAAGGATTGCCCGGACGACCTTCCAGCAGTTCGCCGCGCACGTCGTTGTCCGCCCCAAACCCATATGTCACCACGGGACGACGAACCTGGGGCAAAACGGCCTGGACTCCTGGATCGTCGCCGCAGACCACGTTCAGGCCATAGAACGGCGCCTTGTTCATGAACTGGATAAAGGCTTCCTTGATGCTCGCCAAGTCAGGATAAAAATCCAGATGATCCGCGTCGATGTTGGTCACCACGCTGATGATCGGAAACAGGCACAAAAAGGAGCCGTCGGATTCGTCCGCCTCGGCGATCAGATATTCTCCCTGGCCGAGCAGGGCGTTGCTGCCATAGCTGCGTAGCCGTCCGCCGATGATCACCGTCGGGTCCAGTTCTGCTTCCTTGAAAATGGTCGCCAGGATCGAAGTGGTCGTGGTCTTGCCGTGGGTTCCGGCCACGGCAATCCCGGTCCGTAGGCGCATCAGTTCGGCCAGCATTTCCGCCCTGGGGATGATCGGAATTCCCAGGTCACGGGCTTCCTGAACCTCCGGGTTGTCGTCCCGCACCGCCGTGGACTTGACCAGCACCTGGGCCTGCTCCAAACGCCCTCTGCAATGCCCGACATACGTGATTGCGCCGAGGGTCCGCAGATGATCCAGCACTGGGCCAGGTGCCACGTCCGAACCGGAGACGCTGTAGCCCAAGTTGAGCAGCACTTCCGCGATTCCACTCATGCCGGAACCGCCCAAACCGACCATATGGATGGACGTGACTTTCGACTTCATCCGCGTTGCACCAATCCTTCAAGTTCTCGAACCACGTCAGCCCCGGCTTCCGGTCGCCCCAATTCCCAGGCTGCCTTGCGCATGTCCCGTAATTTGCCCGGAATATCCAACAAATCCTTGATCACGGTCCATAATTGGACCTGGGCCAAATAGCTTTCCACCAACACCATGGCCGCCCCAGCCTGCTCCAACTTCCGGGCATTGAGCATCTGGTGGTCATGGGTGGCATAGGGGAAGGGGACCAGGACGCTGGGCTTCCCCATGACCGTCAATTCTGCAAGCGTGGTCGCGCCGGCCCGGCATATCACCAGGTCCGCCCAGGCATAGGCCTCGGCCACGTCTTCGATGAACGGCTCCACGCGGACCTGGTCCCAGCCGGTCCGGGCATACTTCCCGGAAACCCTCTCCCAATCCGCCTGTCCAGTCTGGTGCCACAGGGAAATCCGCTCTTCGCGAAACCCGTCAATGGAATCCAGCACGGCCTGATTCAGGGCTTTGGCTCCCTGGCTTCCACCAAGGATCAACACGTTGCGTCGCGGGCTGTCCCCTTCGGGCTGGGCGGAGCGTAGCAGGCGAACCGCCTTGCGCAACGGATTCCCGGTGACCACCACCTTTTTGGCGTCGAACTGGTGATGATCGTCCGGCAAGGAAAGCAGCACCCGATGGACCAGTCTGCCCAGGAGCCTGTTGGTCATTCCAGGCAGACGGTTCTGCTCGTGAATCGCCGTAGGCACGCGTAACATCCAGGCCGCCAGAACCAGGGGAAAACCGGCGTAGCCGCCCAAACCCAGTACCACGTCGGGCTTGAACCCATGAACTATGGCCATGGCCCGCGACACGCTGAGCGGCAACCACCACAATATGCCCAGAGCCCGCCAACCCCGCCCCAGTACGCCGGAAACCGGAAGGGCCTGAAAGTCCAGACCTGCGCTTGCCGCCCATCTTCTTTCCGGCCCGCGCCCGCTGCCCACGAAGAGCAATCGGATGCCGGGATGCCGCTCGCGCAGCTCTTCGGCCACGGCCAGGGCTGGGAAAATATGGCCTCCGGTTCCCCCGGTGGTCAGGATCACCCGGTTCATGCCATTGCTCCGTTTCGTCCGCTTCCCAACGGGGTGGCGCTTCGAGAGAGATTCAGCAACACGCCCACGCAGAAGAGGGAGATGACCAGGCTGGAACCTCCGTAGCTCAGAAATGGCATGGGCACGCCTTTAGGGGGGACCACGCCCAGCACCACGGCTATGTTCAGCATGGCTCCCAGAGCCAGAATCAGCAGCATCCCGAAGGCGACGAACCGCTCCTGCAAGCCGTCCTGCAATTTGGCGATCCGGAGTCCTCGCCAGAGCAACACGCCCACCAGAACGAAAATCACGGAGACGCCGACAAAGCCCAACTCCTCGCCAATCACGGCCAGAATAAAGTCCGTATGCGCCGCGGGCAGAAAGAACAGTTTCTGCTTCCCGGCGCCCAATCCTTCACCAAGCCACCCTCCACCGCCCAGGGCGTACAGGGATTGAACTAGTTGATAGCCCACGTCCTGGGCGTCCTGGAACGGATCTAAGAACGCGAACCAGCGTCGGAAGCGGTAGGGCGAACTCATCACCAGAAAAATACCGCCCATCAAGGCCATGAACGAAGTCGCCCCCAAATAGACCAACCGGGTCCCCCCCACGAAACTCATACAAAAGAGGATCAGCATCAACGAGGCCGCTCCCCCGAAATCCGGCTGGGCCAGGAGTAAGACGCACAGCGCTCCGGTGATGCACACCGGAGGCAGAAAGCCCACTCCGAAGGTGCGGATCATTTCCTGCTTGCGGCTAAAAAACGAGGCCAGATAAAGGACCAAGGCCACTTTGGAGATTTCCAGGGGCTGGACCATGATGGGACCTACGGAAAGCCAACGTGTCGCCCCTCCGGCCTGCACTCCCAAGGGCGAAACCAGGGTCAGGAGCAACAGACCTCCGGCCAGGGCCAGCCAAGCATAGGCGAACCGAAGATACAACAGCCGGGGAAGAGCCGCGGCCGCGCTCATCACGCCCAGCCCGATGATCAGAAAGACCAGGTGCCGCTTGAAAAAATAGTATTTGTCCGCGTAAAAGCGCTCGGCCATGATTCCGGTGGAGCTGAGCACCATTACCAGGCCCAAACCGGAAAGCAGCAGAGCCACGGACAGCAACCAGAAATCAACTCCTTCGCCGCGCCCTGCTCCGGACCCGCGGGCTGACACAGCGGCAAGTCTACTCATGGCCCCGCTCCCCGAGAGTCTGTAGGTGCCCCTGAAAGGTCATGCCGCGATGCTTGTAGTCCCGGAAAAGATCGAAGCTGGCCGTGGCCGGCGAGAGCAGCATCACGTCGCCAGGTTGGGCTTGGTGCCAGAGCCGATCCATAGCCAGTTCCAGGGTCGGCTCCCAGAACAGCGATGTTCCGGCATCGGCCCATGCCGCTTCAAAAATTTCCCGACTGGCCCCGAACAGCCCCACTGCTTTGGTCTTGCTTCGCACGAGGGGATTGAGGCCAGCCAGATCGCCGCCTTTGAAAACTCCCCCGGCCAGTAGCAGCACCGGGCGATCGAAGGCCTCCAAGGCGGCCCGCAAGGCCTGGACCGTGGTGCCCTTGGAGTCGTCCACGAAAACCACGCCGTCCCGTTCGGCCACGATTTGCAGCCGATGGGGCAGGCCGATGAATCCGTCCAAGACCGTCTGGGCCGCGGCGTGGGTCAGTCCGAAGGGCAGGCAGGCCTGAAACGCGGCGGCGATGTTGGCCCGGTTGTGCCGTCCGGGCAACGCCGGACAGATCAAATCGGATTGGGTACCAAAATACACGGTCCGGGCACGGGTCACGCAACGCGTCCGGACCAGTTCCCGCATCTCCTCGGCGAATACGGCCGTATCCTCCGGTTCCTGCTGGGCGAACAATGAAAGCTTGGCCTGAAGATACTCTTCCATGTCCTGGTGATAATCCAGATGGTTCGGACTGACGTTGAGCAGCACGCCGACATTGGGACGCAGCGAACTCGTGTTCAGGAGCTGAAAACTGCTCACTTCCAAAACAAGGTTGTCGGCTTGCTTGAAATTCGAGGATGAACCGGCTTCCGCTGCCAGCATGCGTTCCAAAACATACCGGGACAACGGTGTCCCGATGTTTCCGCCCACGAACACCCGGCGGCCCGCGGCCTCCAGAAAGCGGCCGATCAGGGTGGCGGTCGTGGTTTTGCCGCTGGTTCCGGTCACCGCGGTAATCGGCGCGTCCACGAATCCTAAGGCCAGTTCAAGTTCCGCGATCACCTGAGCCGCCCTGAGGCCAGTCAGCCAGGGGGCCAGTTTGCGTCGGTTCACGCCCGGACTGAGAACCACCAGAGCGGCGCGCTCGAACTGCTCCGTGCAATGTTCGCCCTCCCGCACGTCCCAGCCCCGCTTTTCAGCCAGGTCACGGACCTCTTGACTCACCGTCCCGGAATCCACCAATCGAACCGCGCCGCCCAGATGGTCCAACAAGGCGGCCGCGGCCAGACCGGACCGGCCCGTGCCCACCACCACGGTCGTTGTTCCGGGGTGAATCCGAAGCGGCCTTGAGTCGGGCAATGGTCGATGCAGGCTGGACATGTACCGTACTCGTTTTTAGCGAAGCTTCAGGGCGCTCAGGGAAATCAAGGCCATGATGATGGAAAAAATCCAGCATCGGACAATGATCTTGGACTCCGGCACGCCTTGGAGTTCAAAATGGTGGTGCAGGGGGGCCATCCGAAAGATGCGCTTGCCCCCGGTCATTTTGAAATACCCCACCTGGAGGATCACGGAGAGGGTCTCCACCACGAACAGCCCGCCGACGATCAGCAACAATAGTTCCTGTTTGGCCAACACGGCGATGAACCCCAGAACCCCGCCCAGGCTCAGGCTGCCCACATCGCCCATGAACACCTGAGCCGGGTAGGCGTTGAACCACAAAAAGCCCAGCCCCGCGCCCACCAGAGCGGCGCAGAACACCGTCACCTCGCCGACTCCGGGCACGTAGGCCACCTGGAGGTACTTGGCGATCTGCACGTGACCGGCTACGTAAACGAAGATGCCGAAGCACGCCGCGGCCACGATCAACGGCACAATTGCCAGGCCATCCAGCCCGTCGGTCAGGTTGACCCCGTTGGACGAGCCGACCATCACCAGCACGGCGAAGGGGATGTACATCCAGAGCATGTCCGGCTGGAGCATTTTCAAAAACGGAAAATAAAGAATTGTGGAATAGGCCGGTTGCAGCAGCAACAAAGATATCGCCCCCAGGGCCACCACGATCTGTCCCAGCAGTTTGCCTCCGGCGCTCAAGCCATGGTTGCGTTTTTTGACCACCTTCAAGAAGTCGTCCCAAAAGCCCACCAGACCGAAACCCACGAAGACGAAAATGGTCAGCCAGAGGTAGACGTTGGTCAGATCCCCCCAGAGCAATACGCTGGTCAGCAGGGAAAAGGCGATCAGCAGGCCGCCCATGGTCGGGGTTCCGGCCTTGCCGTTGTGCTTGGGGACGTCCTCGCGAATGTGCTGCCCGCACTTCAACCGTTGCAGCCAGGCGATGAAAAGTGGCCCCAGCAGGATGGATATCAGCAACGCGGTGAGCAGGGCGTACACGGAGCGAAAGGTGATGTAGCGAAACACGTTGAAAACGATGTATTCGCTCCCTAGCGGGTAGAGTAAGTGATAGATCATGCGCTCGGCTCCGTTCGCAGGGCTTCAAGATAGGTTTCCATTTTTCCGGCCCGGGACCCCTTGAACAGGATCACGCCCCCACTTTCGCCCCGGTCGGCTTCGTCGATGCTTTTCCCGGCCAGAGCGGACTTGCGCCATGCTTCCAGAAAATGTTGCGGCGACTCACATTCCGTGAACCGGGTCGACGCCTGTTCCGCCGCCAATCCGGCCCGCACGTCCGCACCGTGCGCGCCGTGGTAGTACACCTCGGAGCAGACTCCGGCCAAGGTCCGGCCAAGGTCGTGGTGCTCGGCTTTGGCCGAGGCTCCCAGTTCCAACATGTCTCCCAGAACGCAGACAAGACGGTGTCCTTCGGTCAGGGCGCGGGCTCTGGACAGGGCCAAGCGCATGGATAGAGGATTGGCGTTATACGTGTCGTCCACCAGGAACCAGTCACCGCGGCGTTCAACATTGAAACGCCCCGGCAGGGCCAAATCAACGCTCAACCCTTCCTGAATCGCGGCCGGGTCGATGCCCAGCAAGGTGGCAGCGGCGGCCGTGGCCAGCACGTTCTGCGCCACGGGAGTCCGCTCCGTCGGCCAGGACAGGCTCAGCCCTCGGCCTTGCAGCCGCAACTCCAGCCCCATCCGGTCCGAATCGATCCGGAACGGATCTCCGCACCAAAACTCCGCGTCGGGGTCCCGTGTGGAAAATCCATGAATTCGGTCCGTGACGGCCTCGCTTTCCCGCCATAAATCCGGACAATCCCGGTTGACCAAGGCCCTGCCCTCCGGACTGAGATACGCGGCCAGCCGAGCCTTGGCCGCGGCCACTCCGGGCACGCCGCCTAGTTCGGCCAAGTGCGCGGGGCCGACATTGAGCAGGACCGCCAAGTCCGGCCGCAGGATCGCTCCCAGGTCGTCCATGTCCCCAGGCCGGCTGATTCCGGCCTCCATGATCCAAAAGTCCTCTTCTCCGGAGCAGGACAACAAGGACAGAGGCAATCCGATCTGGTTGTTCCAGTTCAACCGATTCCGGCACGTCGTACCACCCCGTGAACAAACCCGGGCCACCATCTCCTTGACCGTGGTCTTGCCGGCCGAGCCGGTCACGCCGACCACCCGCCCCGTGAACTCTTCGCGCCAGGCCGAGGCCACCTCGCCCAGGGCGGCCTGGGCGGTCATCCCTTCACGGAGCATCAACACCGGAACCCGTCCATTCAACTCGGGCACGTCCCTCGTGGCCATCACGGCCACGGCTCCGTTGTCCACGGCTTGGGCCGCGTGCTGGTGTCCGTCGCTACGCTCGCCTGGAAGACAGAAAAAAAGGTCGCCGGGCCGGATGTCCCGGCTGTCGATGCCAACACCGGTAATCGATAGGCCATCGGCACCGATCGACTCTGTAAGTCCCAGGACTCCGGCGATATGCCTCAGACTCATGCGCATGAGACCGCCTCCCCGCCACTTTGAGCAGACTCGGTATCAATCTCACCAATAATCCGACGAATGACCGTGGGATCGTGAAAAGGCTGTTTTTCGTCGCCGATCTGCTGCGTCGACTCGTGTCCCTTGCCCGCCACCAGCAACGCGTCGCCGGGACGCAGCATGTCCAGGGCGAGTTGAATGGCCAGCCTTCGGTCCACTTCCGTAACCACACGCGGGCAGGCCGCGAGTCCGGGCAGGACGTCGCCCAAGATTGCTTTCGGGTCTTCATGCCGGGGGTTGTCCGAAGTCAGGACAGCCACGTCTGCATGTCGGCCTACGGCTTGCCCCATCAAGGGACGCTTGGTTTTGTCCCGATTTCCGCCGCACCCAAACACGATGATCAAACGGCTGAATCCCGCTTTTCGTAACGCATCGGCAACGTTCTCCAAGGCGTCGGGGGTGTGGGCGTAATCCACGAAAATATTCAGGCCTTGTTGGTTGGTAACCCGCTCCAGTCGCCCGGGGACGCCGGAAAAGCTCTCCAGCGCCGCCATCCGCTCCGGCTCCACTCCCAGCCGCAATCCGGCCCCCTGGGCCGCCAGCAGGTTGAAGGCGTTATGCCGCCCAACCAGGGAGGAACGCAGCGACCACGCGGCCGATTTCCAGCTCATGCCCAGGTACAACCCGGACCGGTCGCAGGCCAGGATTTCGCCATGAAGATGCTCCGCGAGTTCGCCGTCCACGTCCGGTCGTGTTCTGTTCGGAACATGGTCCAAGCCCTGCACCAGGCCGTATCCCAAGCCGCCCCAGCGGCTGAACAGTCGGCGGCCATGGTCGTCGTCCATGTTCACCACGCGATGTTTGGACCCTAAGGCTCCTGGCGCTCCTGAAGCGAACAACAAAGCCTTGGTCTGAAAATAACTTTCCATGTCCTGGTGATAATCCAAGTGGTCCTGGGTGACGTTGGTCAATACCGCGACCTCGAAATGCAACCCGGCGGTTCGCTGTTGGTCCAAGGCATGGGAGGAGACTTCCATGCAGACATGAGTCACCCCGGCGCCCCGCATCCGGGCCAAAATTCCGTGCAGCCGCCAGCAGTCCGGCGTGGTCATCCCGAGATCGCATTCTCCGCCGGGCCACTGAGCTCCGATGGTCCCGATGGTTCCAACACGCAACCCAGCTGACCGCAACAGGTGAGCCGTCAGGTAAACCACTGTGGTCTTTCCGTTGGTCCCGGTCACCCCCACCAATACCGGACAGGCCCGGTCCGTGCCGTGATGGGCCGCGGCCAACTCGCCCAAGGCCCGCCGAGGGTCGGGGTGTTCCAGAATCGTCGTCCCTTTCAGCGTTTCACTGGCTGCCCCGTGAAGGTATCCCTCCGGGGCGATCACGTATCCGGCCTTGCGAGTCATCGCCTCCGCGATGAACGCCGTCCCGTCCGTTCGCGACCCAGGCAGCGCGATAAAAGCTTCGCCGGGTTGGATTGCTTTGGAGTAGGTCCGGATCATCAATCCGTCGCGGACCTTTTGGAGAAGGGTGTCCCAGAGTTCAACCCGCTGCATGACCATCTCCCTCATGACACCTCCAGCCACAGGGTCAGCCGTCGTTCATGAGCGGGCCAAGGCTGGCCCGGCTCTGGAACCTGCCGGGAAACGATCCCGCCGCCGCCTTCGACTTCGGGCAGCACCCCGTAGCCGCGCAGTCGCTCCACGGCCCGACGAACGCTTATTCCCGTCACGTTGGGAACCATGTCTTGGCCAACTATCAGCGTATCCGCTAAGACGAATTCGTTTGTTACGGCCTCTTCAAGGGAAAGGTCGGGATTCCGTTCCAGGCCGGCTCGGTCAATCCGTGTTCCCTGGACGCTCAGGCCTTGATTTTGATCACGGGTGTCTTCTTGAGCGCTGAAAACGTTTCCTTCCGGGAGTTTCCCGGCGTAGGCCAGGGACCGAAGACCAATGTCCCTTACCGCGGGCGCGGCCACCACTCCGCCATAGTGCTGGGGATGGGGTTCATCAACCACCACGTAGATGAAATACTCCGGCTGATCGCCGGGATAGAATCCCGCGAAGGAGGCCACGTATCGGTCGCCATAGCTACCGGAGGCAGTGGCTTTCTGAGCCGTGCCAGTCTTGCCGGCACCGATCACGCCGGAAATCCGGGCCTGCGTGCCCGTGCCGTCATCTTCCACCACTTCCTGGAGCATCCGCATCACGGTCCGAGCCACTTCTTCCCGAAAAACCACGGTAATGGGCGCGACGTCCTGTTCCGGATCGCGCACCAGGCGCAACGGATGCATCACGCCGCGGTTGGCCAAAATGAGATACGCCCTGGCCATCTGTAGGGCGTTGGCGGACATGCCTTGTCCGAAAGAGACGGCGGCCAAGTCCACCGGGTACCATGATTTGGGTGGTCTGAGCAGGCCGGGGTTCTCACCGAGCAACGGCAACCCCGATCGTTCAGCAAAACCCATCTTTCGCAGGTAGTCGTGGTATCGGACGGCTCCCAGGTCCAACCCGATTTTGGCCGAGCAGATGTTGCTGGAATACCGCAGGATCTTATTCGCCGGGAGCCATCCCCGGCCCTTCACGTCGCGGATGTTCACCCCGGTCAGCCGCCACCGTCCCTCTTCGCAGTAGTAGACCGTGTCGTTGGTGATCACTCGCTCTTCCAGGGCCGCGGCCATCAACATGGCCTTGAGCGTGGATCCCGGTTCCAAGGCGTCCGAAAGGATTCGGTTGCGCCACTGTTCCGCATTCTGACGCGGCATGTTCGGATTGAAGAACGGATAGTTGGCCATGGCCAGCATCTCTCCGGTGGGCACATGGACCACCAAAGCCATCCCGGTTTTGCCATTGAATTTTTTGACGGTCGCGGCCAGGGCCTCCTCGGCAAAAAACTGAATCTGCGCGTCCAGAGTCAGGGTGACGTTGCGCCCCCGCAGGTCCTCTTCACGGCCCTGGGCGTCCAGATACATCCTCCGTCCGGAGGCGTCCCGCTGCGCCACGAAGGTGGCCTTGCGCCCGACCAGAACCTCGTCGTAGGCCTTTTCAACGCCCTCCAGGCCCTCCCCGTCCAGGCCCACGAACCCGAGCACCTGTCCGGCCAAATGCCCATGAGGATAGAACCTGGCCGACTCCTCGGTCAGATACACCCCCCGTAGCCCCGCGTTGAGGATATTCCGAGCGTTGCGGTCGGTGATCTGGCGGGACAGCCAGATAAAGTTCTGAGGTCTTCCGAGCAAGGTCCGAACCTGACCGACGGGCATCTCCAGGGCGGCGGCCAAAACTGGAGCTGCCGCTTCCGGATCCTCTAACTCCAAGGGGCGGACATACACGGACTGGATCAACGTGCTTTTGGCCAGCAGTCGCCCTTGGCGGTCGAATATTTCGCCGCGCATTCCACGCTCGAATTCAGCGGCCTTGTGCTGTCTGGCGGCCATGGCCGTCAACTCCGGCCCGCGCACGACCTGAACCTGAAAGGCCCGATACCACAGCCCGCCCCAGATCAGGAGGATGCACGCTCCCAGCAGGGTCATGCGGATCCGGACCCAGTCTCGGGGCGAGGATTTATTCAGTCGGTCGGTTTTCATGCGTCTAACATCATGAACGGCCCGCCAAACTCAGGGACTCAGTATCCTGATCTGCCCGGGTTCGGCTTGGTGGAGTTCGTTTTCTTCAGCCAACGCCCGTAGTCGAGACGAAGACAACAGGTTCATTCGTTCCACTTCCAGCTTGGCCTGGAGATTGTTTTTTTGCTCCAGTTCGGTCTGGAGCTGCTTCAGTTCATAGGCCAAGTCCAGACGTTCAATATTGACCCAGACCACCGCCAACCCCAGAACCAACCCACAGACTCCCAACAACGCCGTGGCCCAATACCATCCGGTTGATCGATTCTTTCTGGAGGCGTTGGCGTTTGCATTCATGGCGCGACCCCGAAAGTTCGGAGCAATAAGGGAATCATGGCTCGACGATCCGTTCGGCCGCCCGCAACTTGGCGCTGCGACTGCGGGGATTGTCGGTCAGTTCGGCGCTGGATGCGATCAACGGTTTCTTGGTCAGTATTTTCAATGTTGGCCGATGGCCGCACAAGCAAAAGGGCTGCCTGGGGGGACACAGACAGAACTTGGCCTGTTCCACGAAATATCGTTTGACGATACGATCCTCGATGGAATGAAACGAGATGATCACGATTCGTGCATTGTCAGCGAGTCGCGGCACGATTTGGCTCAAAAACCTGCTGAGTTCGCCGGTTTCGTCGTTGACGAACATGCGCAGAGCCTGGAAGGTGCGAGTCGCCGGATGGTTGCGGGCCCGGGCCCTCCTTGCCGGAGGATAGGCCTGCTCCACGATGCGCGCCAGCTCCAGGGTGGTTTCGATGGGGCCGTCGCGGCGCGCTGTTTCGATGGCCCTGGCGATTCTTCCTCCTAAAGGCTCTTCGCCGAATTCGTAAATGATCTTCGCGAGTTGTCGCGCTGGATACGCGTTGACTACTTCCCGAGCCGTCACCCCCGCGCCTTGAGGATTCATCCGCATGTCCAAGGGACCGTTCGCGAGAAAACTGAACCCGCGCTCCGGAGTGTCCACCTGAAAGGAGGAGAAGCCAAGATCCAGCAATGCGCCGTCCAACTGTTCCCATCCGAGTTCGTCCATGACGTTCGAAAATCGGCTGAAACACTCGTGGCACAATGTCAATTCGGCCTTCGGCCATGCCTCGCGAAGCCTCTTCGCGGCCGCCTCCAGCGCCAATGGATCACGATCCAGCCCCAATATGCGGGCCTTGCCGTCGGTTGCCTCCAGCACGGCGCCGACGTGCCCGCCCAGCCCCAGGGTCCCGTCCAGGTAGCGCCCCCCCGGACGTGGAGCGAGATGTTTCAGGACCGCTTCGACCAGGACCGGTTGATGCGCGGGCGGAGCAGAAGATTCGGGCATGGACGTCACGGCGACCTCTCATGGGGATAAAGTCGAAATCGCGGGAGAGGACATCCGCTACTAGATGCGCAGGTCGCACTCCGTCTGAGCCAGGGCGTCCATGACCAGATCAAAGCTCTCTTCCATCTTGCGTCGCTGTTCTTCAAACCGCTCCAAGTCCCAGATCTCGAATTTTCGTCCCACGCCGGCCAGGGCGACTTCCCGCGTGAGGCCGGCGTAGGTTCGCAAATGAGGAGGAATGAGAATCCGGCCCTGTTTGTCCAGTTCAACCTCCATGGCCCCGGAGATGAAAAAGCGCTGAAAATCCCGCAACTGTCGATTCAGCATGTTGATGCGTTGAAAACTCTCTTCGATCCGTTCCCACTCCTGAAGCGAGTATCCCACCACGCATCCGTCGAAATTTGTCAGAATGACCCGGGCATGTGTTCCTGTGTTAAGGATAACATCCCGAAATTCCGTAGGAAGTACCAAGCGCCCTTTGGGGTCCAGGCTGCGATAGGCATGTCCGCGAAAGGTCATCGGCTTTCCACTCATCTCCACATTTTCCCACTTTTTCCCACCTTCTTCCGCACATCTTTCTAATTGTCAAGCTTTTTTCAATTTTACAGCAAATCCAAGTATTCACAAATAAATGCCACAAATGTTGACCACGAGGCTCATTAGGCGCCAAGAGTCGAAAACTGTGATGTGGCCGATTTCGATTTCGAAACCGATCCGATAGAGCGCGAGAATCGAAAACAAATTTGCCTATGGAGCAAGAAGGGAGCTGGTTGCTTTTGATGGGGATTGCCCTTAAGTGGAGCGGTGAGGAAAGAATGAAAAATGAGGCACCATTGTCTGACGAGGAACGCGTATGCGTAATAAAGCCATAGAACCGAACGAAGACCTGCATGAGGAATATTATCAGGTCAGTCCGGTGATCCTGGAAAGTTTTCCGAAATTTCGCCTGCCCTTGGACACGTTTGAATTCAGGGAGCAGGTCGCCCAACTGATTCCCTTGACCCAGGCCGGTCAGCGCATCTCGGCGGAACAACGTCAGATGATCCTGGACAAATGCGCCCAAGGATTGATTTTCGTCGCCCGCAAGGACCATCCGATCTACGCCGAGCATATCAGCAAGCAACTTGACCTGGTCCTCGTTGATTCAAGCCTGAAATCCTCGGAAATTGCCCTGATTATCAAACAAGGCCTGACCGACCGGTTTAAAGCCTTCTTGGACCAACCAGTGGCCCCCGTGCTGGTGCACCTGCAAACCGACCTGCTCGTCCTGACGGAGTATCTCTGGCACGATCCGTTTCGGATCAAGGCGTTCAAGAAACATCTCTGGGAAGACCACTCCCTGGCTAATCACGGCGTCAATTCTCTCTTCATCGGACTGGCCCTGTACATGCGCCTCAATGAAGGCGATCTGCGTCGCAAGCACCTGGACGAAGTCGCCATGGGGCTGTTGGCCCACGATCTGGGCATGTCCAAGATTCCGGCCTTCATCCGAGCCAAGACCATGCCGTTGACCCGGGACGAACTGGAAAAAATCCGGGAACATTGCTGGATCGGCGGAAAAATGCTGCACTCCTTGGAGGTCCGTTCGGACTTGATCCTCAAGCAGGCCTTGGAGCACCATGAACGGTTGGATGGCAAAGGCTATCCGCAAAAGCTGCCTGGCAAGGAGATTAGCATGGTCGGCCAGTTGTGCGCGGTGGTGGATTCCTATTGCGCCATGATCACCGATCGGCCGTACGCCGAGGCCCTGACATCGAGCAGCGCCCTTAGCGCGCTGAGTCAGAGCCCCGGCTACAACGACAAAATGGTCCGCGCCTTGATGGGTATGATGATGGGGTGAAGGTGGAAGACCGGAAGACGGATCAGTCAAAGTCGGCCAGCAACGCGCCGATATGCACCCCGTCGCCCAGGCTGGTCTGCTGGTATTCGGCCCGAATACGCCAGAGGGCCTGTTGGAGTTGGTCGCTGCTGATGCCGTTGCGCAGGGAGGTGTAGGCCTCCATGAAGGCGGCCAGATTGTCGCAGACCTTGAGCAGGTTGCCGTCCTTGGGGTCGAAGCGGTCCTGGTTGTAGGTGGTCTGGAGCTGGTCCCAGTTCACTTCCCGAATCAATCCGTCCAGGATGACCGTGCTCACGAACTCCGACCCCACGTCCAAGCCCAGAAAGTAAGACAACCGTTCCGACAGGTCGGAATATCCGCCCTTTTCCAAGGGAGCGAAGACCCGTCGCTCCAACTCCTTGAATTCATACTCCCGGATCAAATCGCCGATCCGGGCCACGGAACGCTTCACCGGTGAAATGATGTCCCTGGTCAGCAGTTCCGGCAAATCGTGGACCAGCCCGGCGAAGAAGTTGTTTTGCGCTCTGGCACGACACGCCCCCACCGCCATGCTGAAAAAGTAGCCGAAGCAGGCCACCACGAACATATGCCCCAGGACCGAGGTTTCCGGGACCCTCGGGGTCTGGGACCACCGCTTCTGGAATCGCAGCTGTCCGCTGAGGTGCGCCAGCCGACCCAGGTGGCTTCCCGTGCCCTGAAGCAGCTCCGGCATGCCCGCCAAGTCCCGATGGGTCTCCAGTTGCCCGCGAAAGCTCTCCTCGATCTCCTCCAATTCGTCGTCGTAGTTTTGGACGTGGGTGATCAGATGGAACTCCCACCGGCTGGCGTAGCTGTGGGCCGCGTCCAGAATCCGTCGGGCCAGATCCCCTTCCTCCGGATGGTCCAGCCACAACCGCAACCGGTCCCAGAATGGCATGCCGAGACACTCCACCCGGGGCTTGAGCCGGTCCAGAACCCAGTCCGTCAGTTGTCGGTAATGGGCCGGATTGGCCTTGATCTGGTAAAACACCGGCGGCTTGATGTCCGTGATCACCAGGCGGTACAGATACTCAAAAATCCCGCCTTCCACGATCCGCTCGCCGATCCCCAGCCGCTCTTGTGCGGACATCTCCCGGGTGTTCAGTTCAAAGAGCATCCAGGCCACGATCATCTTATGGGCCTGCTTGTCCACCTCCATCAACTCCATGGGCCGCAGCTTGTCGTTCCAGCGCTTCATGAACGATCCGGAGAAGATAAGCTGCAAAAGGCTTTTGCGGATTCCGGGCATGGATCAGACTCCTTGTTTACCTGTTATCATCAAGTCGCCGCGTTTCACCGTGGCGCAACAGAAAAAAATCGTCTTCATTCAGGCCGTGCCGTTCCCTGGCTTCGGCCAGGTCGGCGATGGGCTGATCCAGGGGCTCGTCCGTGATCCCGTGAAAGGTTCCCCAGTGGACACCGATGGAGCGCCGGGCCTGCACGTCCCGGTGTACCAGCACGGCTTCCTCCGGGTTGATGTGCTGGCTTTGCATGAACCAGCGCGGCTCGTACGCGCCCACGGGGATGGCCGCCAGGTCGAAGCCGCCGAAGCGCTCCCCGATGTCCCTGGTGTCCTGGGAATAGCCCATGTCTCCGGCGAAATAAAACACGAAATCCGGCTGCTCCACCACCCAACCGCCCCAAAGGGTCCGATTTCGATCCCGCAACGTGCGCTGGGACCAGTGCTGGGCCGGAACGAAAACCACCAAGGTTCGCCCTTCTTCGTCGCCCAACTCTAAGTCATCCCACCAGTCAAAATCCCGCACCTGGCCGCGGGAGGCGGGAACGTTGCGCTCAAACCACTCCTTGAGACCCAAGGGAACCAGGAACAGCGGAGAGCCGCCGGGTTGAGCCGCCAGCCCGCGCACGGAGCGGAGATCCAAGTGGTCGTAATGGCTGTGGGAGATCAGCACCAGGTCGATGCGCGGCAGTTCATCCAGGGCCATTCCGGGCGGCTGCCAGCGTTTGGGGCCGGCCCATTGCACCGGGGAGGCCCGCCGCGAAAAGACGGGGTCTGTAAGAATGTTCAGCCCACCCATGCGCATCAGCACCGTGGCGTGGCCGATCCAGGTCACGGACGGCTCGGAACTGTCTGCGTGCAGATATTCCAGATCCGGGGGCACCGGGGCCAGTTCCAGGGTTGGCTCCCTGGGCAGCCCGGCCAGCCGCCTCTGAAAAAACCAGCGCCAGAAGTCCAGGCCGCTGGGCCGGGAGTGAGGATAGTTGTTCTGAAAGCCCGTGGGGGTGTGATGCGGCTTGTCAGGGTCGTAGTGCGGATTTTTGCCGGAGCATCCGGCCAGGAGATGAGTCATTAAAATCAGGGCTAACAGAACAATCGGTTTCATGAATCAATCCGTGAAAAGCTCCGTCCTTCCCCGCACTGGCCGTCGGGAAGAGTGGCGCGGGGTTGGACAAGGACCATGACCGCGATCAATCGAATGCGGCCGGGCGGGTCGGGTCCGCAAGATGACGACGGACCTCCGAGAGGTGGATGTGGTTGGTGCGGTGCTCGGAAAGCGGCGGCAGGTCTTCGAAGGGGAAAAAGCCCACGTCCGAGGTTTCGTCGCTGGCAGAGGGTGCCCCGCCGGTCAGTTCGCACAGAAACAATACTTTGTAGGCGTGAAAAAACTCCATGGGCCGACCAGCGCGGTTGGCGTCGTACACGCCGACCAGCCGGATCGGCTTGGCCTCGTATCCGCTTTCCTCGAAAATCTCTCGGGCGATCATGGCCGACGGGTACTCACCCACGTCGGCCCAGCCGCCGGGCATGGCCCATTTGCCGTCGGTCCGCTCCCGGACCAGCAGGATACGGTCGTCCCGGACCACGGCCCCGCGCACGTCCACCTTGACCGTGGCGTATCCGGGCTGAACCAGGAACGTGCGCAGGATATCCTCCGTCTCCAGACAGGTCCGACTGGCGACCATTTCCGAAGCCAGCTCCAACAGGCGATGATAGCGGATACGTTCGTAGTGAGTCTGGGCAAAGGCGAGGCCGGTCTGGCTCAGGGCTTGAATCTCCCTGGCCCACTCCAGCCAAGGGGTGAGTGGGTCATGTTCCATGGCCTTGACGATACAAAAAAAACTCCCCGAGAACAATCGTTCCCAGGGAGTTTGAGCGGGGAAGCAAGAGGCTAGAAGCCACGGAAAGCCAGCATATTGAACGGCTTGTAACCGCCATCCACGTCTTCGGCATAGCGGCAACCCAGTGGAGAGTCGCCGGGCTTGTATTTTATGTTCTCATTGGATCCCTTGAAGACCGCGCACTCATTGTTTTCACAGACCAACAGCGCCCCCCAGCCGGAATCCGGCGGTCCAAGGGTCGCGGTCAACGCAACCCCGCAATGGGGGCAGTAACGATTTTCGGACATTTTTCAGAATCTCCTTACGGTTTGGTTGATAAAGGGATGTTCTAGACTTTGTAACGCAAAACGCGTCCTGTTCGCCGCAAGCCTTGCAACCACGAACAACAACGCTCGTCAAGCATGTTCGAAAAAATGAGATAAGACCGATCTCCCAAATGACAAGAACCGAATGTCCCACGGGCCACCGATGCAAGAGGGAAAAAGATCAGTCGTCGTCCCGCCGGGCCTAAGCGCCAGGCTTGGCGGGACGACGATCATTTTTTCAACGTAGCCGGAGAAGCTCACGAAGGCGGCTAGGTCGGGATCATGTCAAGTCGAACCGATCCAGATTCATGACCTTGGTCCAGGCCGCAACGAAGTCGCGAACGAACTTCTCCTGGGTGTCGTCCTGGGCATAGACTTCGACCAGGGCGCGCAATCGCGAGTTGGAACCAAAGATCAGGTCCACCCGAGTGGCGGTCCACTTCAGGTCTCCGGACTTGCGGTCCCGGCCTTCGAAGGCGTCCCGCGCCTCGGACGCGGGCTTCCACATTGTGCCCATGTCCAACAGGTTGGTGAAGAAATCGGTGCTCAAGGCTCCCGGCCGGTTCGTGAACACGCCGTGGGCCGATCCTCCGACGTTGGCTCCCAGCACCCGCAACCCACCAACGAGGACCGTCATTTCCGGCGCGCTCAGGGTCAGCAACTGGGCCTTGTCCACCAGCATCTCTTCGGCGGACACGGAATACGCCTTCTTCTGATAGTTGCGAAAGCCATCGGCTTCGGGTTCCAGCAGGGCGAAGGATTCCTGGTCGGTCTGGTCCTGAGAGGCGTCCGTACGGCCCGGGGAAAAGGGTACCTCCACGGCATGTCCCGCGGCCTTGGCCGCGGCCTCGACCCCGGCGCATCCGGCCAGGACGATCAGGTCCGCCAGGGAGATTTTCTTGCCGCCGGACTGGGCCGCGTTGAACTCCTTCTGGATGGATTCCAGCACGCCCAGTACCTTGGCCAATCGGTCCGGCTGGTTCACGGCCCAGTCTTTCTGGGGCGCCAGACGAATCCGCGCGCCGTTGGCTCCGCCGCGCTTGTCCGAGCCTCGGAAGGTGGAGGCCGAGGCCCAGGCCGTGGAGACCAATTCCGCCACGGACAGGCCGGAGGCCAGAACCTTCGCCTTGAGGTCGGCTACGTCCTTGGCCTCGATCAGGGGGTGATCAACAGCCGGAACCGGATCCTGCCAGATCAAGTCTTCGGACGGGACTTCCGGGCCGAGGTAGCGAGCCTTGGGGCCCATGTCCCGGTGGGTCAGCTTGAACCACGCCCTGGCGAACGCATCCGTAAAGCCTTCCGGATCGTTCAGGTAGCGCCGGGCAATGGGTTCATAGATCGGGTCGTAACGCAAGGACAGGTCCGCCGTGGTCATCATCGGTCGGCGCTTCTTCAAGGGATCGTGGGCGTCCACGATCATGTCCTCGTCTTCCACATCCTTGGCCAGCCACTGGTTCGCGCCAGCCGGGCTCTTGACCAGTTCCCACTCGTACTTGAAGAGCACCTTCAGATAGCCCATGTCCCATTTTGTCGGGTTGGGCTTCCAGGCTCCCTCGATACCGCTGCTGATGGTGTCGCCGCCTTTGCCGCTGCCAAAGCTGCTCTTCCAGCCGAAGCCCTGCTCTTCAATCGGGGCAGCTTCTGGTTCAGGGCCTACGTGGTCGGCAGATCCCGCGCCGTGGCACTTGCCAAAGGTGTGACCACCGGCGGTCAATGCCACGGTCTCTTCATCATTCATGCCCATGCGGGCAAAGGTTTCCCGCACGTCGCGGCCCGAGGCCACCGGGTCGGGGTTGCCGTTCGGACCTTCGGGGTTCACGTAGATCAGGCCCATCTGCACGGCGGCCAACGGATTTTCCAGGTCACGATCCCCGCTGTAGCGCTTGTCGCCCAGCCACTCGCCCTCGGAGCCCCAGTAGATATCCTCTTCCGGTTGCCAGATGTCCTCACGTCCGCCGCCGAAGCCAAAGGTCTTGAAACCCATGGACTCCAGCGCGCAGTTGCCCGCAAGGATCATCAGGTCGGCCCAGGAAATTCTGTTGCCGTATTTCTTCTTGATCGGCCAGAGCAAACGCCGGGACTTGTCCAGATTGACGTTGTCCGGCCAACTGTTGATGGGCGCGAAGCGCTGGTTCCCGGTGCCCCCGCCGCCGCGTCCGTCCGCCGTGCGGTAGGTGCCCGCGCTGTGCCAGGCCATGCGGATCATCAACCCGCCGTAATGACCCCAGTCCGCTGGCCACCACTCCTGGGAGTCGGTCATCAGAGCGACGAGATCCTTTTTCACCGCGGCCAGGTCGAGCTTCTTGAACTCCTCGGCGTAGTTGAAATCCGGCCCCAAGGGGTTGGAGGCCGGGGCGTGCTGGTGCAGAATGTCCAGGTCCAGTTGATTGGGCCACCATTCGCGATGCGACGTGCCTTTGGCGGCCGGATGGTCGTGCGTCTTGCCCGTGACGGGGCATTTTCCTGTTTCACTCATACTGGAAACTCCTTTTGTTCCATGAACGGTTGAGGTTCTGATAACGATTTGGTTGCCATCTCCTACGAACCGATTGTTTCCGTCTCTTTCCTGGATGCGGTTTCCTGACAGGCCCGACAGACCCCGAAAAAATCCACGCGGTGCATTGTGACCCGAAAACCGGTCTCCGCGCTGACTTCCCTGGTCAGGTCCGTCAGGCCGCTCAACTCCGGATCCAGAATGATCTTGCACTTGGTGCAGATGACATGAGGATGAGGATAGGGCTTGTGTCCGTCATACCGGTTGCTTCCGTCGGGAAAACCCAGTTCCAGCACTTCTCCCAGATCCCGAAGCAGGGCCACGGTCTTGTAAACCGTGGCAATGCTCGTGGTCGGGAAGTCCCGGTGGACCTGCGCGTAAATCCGCTCCACCGAGGGATGCCCGTTGCTGGAAGCCAATATCTTGAGCACGGCCAACCGCTGCGGGGTCAACCGAAAATCACGCTCTTTGAGCCGGGCGGTCATCTGCTCAAGGCGCACATTGGTCCTCGAAAGTGGTTTCTCCATGACACATCCCATTTTGCGAAAACATTTCTTTATGGATAATCGTTATCCGCAAAAGCGTCAAACTGTTTTTCGACAGGGTGGCTTGCTACCCAGGAACCCTGCCTTGATAATATCCCCAAAGCTGGGGGGATGGAGCGTTACGGCTGGACGGCCGTTACTCTCAGAGCGACGTCGCCCTGGGGGAGCTGCCAAGAATCGAGGGATGAGGACGTGACGGGCAAGGGCGTGCCGTTGAGGACAACGTTATGCAAGTGCTCAAAAAATTTCGGGGGTTGGGATTTTAAAAACTTCAAAAGATATTCCGAGGCGACAAATATCCCCTGGTGCAGAAACAACCCGGCAAGCTCACGGCCTACGGCATTGTAGAGGCGAACTTGCAGGCGAAAAGGCTGTTCTTCCGTAGGGTCGGTCGTGTTCTCCCTTGACTGGGAAATCCCCTCGCGCATTCTGCTGTAATAGCCGCCCCGGCGCATTGTCGCTCCCACCAGGCCAGGCATGGCCGCGGACAAGGCCAAACGCGAGGAGGGCACAATCATTGCCCGGTCCAGATCGTCAATGGCCTTCCCGTTGAGGAATATCGTCTGCAAGTACTTTTCCGTATACACCCCGCAAACGCCGACCAGTTCACACAAAAACTCCCTGAGCGTACAGGGTTTGGGCACGGGCATGTCAAAGCCCTGGAGAAGAATGCCGAACCATTCCGGGGCATCGTGCTCCATTACGATCAGAGGCAGATTGTCCAATGTTTTGTCATAGGGTTCAGGATAAGGAGCGGTGTACGGCATGGCTGATTTCTCCGAAGTCAGGCTTGGAAATTGACGTTAGATGCGGCAACCATGCCGCCCTGCCACGCAAATTAGCAAATGAAAAAAGCGGATACTGAACAGAACAGCAACACCCCGGGAGGCTGGCCGCTTCCCGGGGTGCCAAACGAAAGACCGTTCTTGCGTTTAGAAGTTGTAGACGCTGTCCAATTCTTCATTGGACACGTCGAACACGACATTGTGGGGGGCGAGGGGCTCGCGGGAGAAGTACCGGGGCAGACGGTCATGCTCGGGACCGAAACCAGCCTTCTTGTTGAATTCTCGCTCCATTTTCAGGATCTTCTGACCCAGGGCGACCACGTCGTCGCCGGTCATGTTCAAGCCGTACATCTGGTTGATGGAATCGACCATGGCGTTGAAGGTCTCGGGCTGATCCAGAATGGCGAAGGCGATGAACAGGCAGTAGCCCGTTGCGTCCAAGGCCGCCGTCGCCACCTGCAGGTTCCGGGACAGTTCGGCCTGGCCTTCAGGCTTGAGCGGATCGACATCGCCGCCGACCTTGAGAATGTTCGTGGCCACGGCATAACCTGCCGTATGGTCAGCTCCCTGTGTCGTGGTGGCGTAGGTCACCCCAATGCCCTTCACCGCGCGAGGATCGTAGGCGGGCATGGCCTGGCCTTTGACCACCGGAGCATGCTCAAGGCCGTAGCAGCGGGCCGTGGTGGCGGCGCCTGCCCCCAGGATGCGGCCCAGCGGAGTGCCCTTGCCCACTTCGTGGACCAGTTTGATGGCCCCTTCGGCGTCGCCGAACTCGATCACCCCGGCTTCCATGGCCACGCCGATGGTCACGCCCATTTCAATGGTGTCCAGGCCGTAGTTGTCGTCCAGGTAGTCCAGCTTGGCCACCACGTCCAAATCGTCGATGCCGCAGTTGCCGCCGTGGGACCAGACGGTCTCGTATTCCGGCTGCTTGGTCATGTAGTTGCCGTCCTTGTCCGTGTAGATCCCGGAGCACTGGATGGCGCAGCCGCGATGACAACCGTGGGTGGCCTGGCCGCCTTCGCGGTTCTTCATGTTCTCGGCCTGGAGTTCGCCGGACAGGTTCTGATGGTGCTTGTAGCGGCCTTCACGGAAGTTGTAGGTGGGGTAGCCGCCGGCTTCGTTGAGCACGTTGGTCAGGACGTTGGTGCCGTATGTCGGCAGGCCCTGGCCGGTGACCGCATGCTGCTTCAGCCCTTCCACGAACTTGCGGTTGGCTTCCTTGAAGCCTTCCGGGTTCACGGGCTGACGCATCTTGGTGTTGGAAGCGTCCACAACGATGCATTTGATGCCCTTGGAGCCCATGACCGCGCCGACACCTCCGCGTCCGCAGTGCCGGGTGGGCCGGAATTCCGGGTCCGTCACGGCAATGGAGGAGTTGGAAAAGCGCATTTCCCCGGCCGTGCCGATGGAGATCACGGAGACCTTTTCCCCGTAAACAGGCTTCAACTTGTCGATCAGATCGTAGTTGGGCAGCATCTTCAGTTCGTTGGCCTTTTCGATCTTCACGCCCTGATCGTCGATGAACACTTTGTACATGTCGTCGCCCTGGCGCTCACCTTCCAGGATCACCGCTGCGTAGCCAAGGCGTCCCAAAGCCTGAGCAGCGGTGCCGCCGGCATTGGATTCCTTGATGGTACCGGTCAGGGGGCTCTTGCAGCCCACGGAAAGCCGGCCGGATGAGGAAGCCGCCGAGCCGCTCATCAGACCAGGGGAGATAACCAGCTTGTTTTCCGGCCCCAAGGGGTGACAATCCGCCGGAACTTCCTTGTACACGACCATGCTGGTCATGGCCCGACCGCCCATGCCCGCGTAGTCGCCCACCGGCTCGACGGTGGCCTTGGGACCACCCTGCGCGCCAACATCAATGCGTAAAATCTTGTCCATCGAAGAACCTCCTTAGATATGTTATGCCTGCATGCAAAAACACCCAGCCAATCGCCAAATCGCCGATTATATCCGTCCAACCGTTCGAATTTACGTCCCGATCATAGGGATGTAAACCAGTGAAGCAGGTACCGTCCCGAGTCACCGTGCCCGGCTCAAACGCAAATCATTCCATCAGACCGTCCCAGCACCTAGCGAGTTCGTGTCCAGCCGCTTACGACGCCAGCATCTTCGAGAGCTGGCGCAGGTGCGAGCGTTCCTCGTCGATGCACTGCTGCACGAACGTCTTTTCCGAATCCGGTACCAGCTCCTTCATCTCCATGAAAAACAGAATCGTGTCCTTTTCAAAGCCCATGGCCAAGCGAATGGCCTCGTGCTCGCTCGAAGCTTCGGCCAACCGTTTTTGCAGTTCCGGAGAAAAGATCGAGTGGGAATCGATAAGGGCCTGCAAGTACATCCCGTACTCTTCCGTCGTGCTCCAGGCCGGCAGTTCGATCTTGCCCAGCCTGTCCTTGAGCTGCTGGAAAATTTGTTCGTGCCGGGCTTCTTCCTTGGCAAAAAACAGAAAGAAGTCCTTCACGTCTGGGTTCTTTGCCGCCTGAGCCGCGCTGACGTAAAAGGCCTGTCCTTCTTGTTCGATGGTGACGGCGGCTTCGGCAATCTCGACCGCCTGAAAAAATCCCGCCATAATTTTTCTCCTTGGTTCAAATCCGTCGCGAGCCGAAACCAAGCGCGCCCGGATCAAAGTTCATTGGGCAGTTCGCGCAATTGTTCGTAGGTAAACACCGGCCCGTCCACGCAGACGTATTTCGTGCCGATGTTGCAGCGTCCGCAGATGCCCACGCCGCATTTCATGCGCTTCTCCAGGGTAGTGACGATCTGATCATCCTTGAAACCCAGCTTCTTCAAAGCCTGAAGGGTGAACTTGATCATGATCGGCGGGCCGCAGGTCACGGCCACGGCTTTTTTGGGTTTGGGGGCCATGTCCAGCAGCACGTTGGGGATCAGCCCCACCTTGTGCTCCCAGCCCTCGGCCTCCCGGTCGATGGTCAACACGGTCTCCATGTCCTTGCGCTCCAGCCATTCGGGCAGTTCGTAGCTGAAAGCCATGTCCTGGGGGCTGCGTGCGCCGTACAGCACGCTGATCTTGCCGTAGTCCTCGCGGTTGTCGAGCATGAACAGCAGCAAGGTGCGCAGCGGGGCCATGCCGATTCCGCCGCCAATGAAGACGACGTCCTTGCCCTTCATGGACTCGTAAGGAAAGTGATTACCCAGCGGGGCGCGCACACCGATCCGGTCGCCCTTGGACAGGGAATGTAGCTTGGTGGTCACCTCGCCGGCGCGCATCACGCTGAACTGCAGGTACTCCTTGCGCGTGGGCGGGGAGTTAATCACGAAGGTGGCCTCGCCGATGCCGAACACGGACAACTGACCTACCTGTCCCGGCTCGTAGTGGAAGTTTTGCATCCGCTCTTCGCTGCCCAGGACGATCCGGAAGGTTTTGATGTTGTGCGTCTCCTGGATCGTCTCAATGATTGTGCCGATCTCCGGCAGATAGGGATTGGCCATCAGAGGCGAATGTTTCGGATTCTGGTTCATTTCGCGGCCTCCTCGACAGCCGGTGGTTGATGGGCCATGGCCTTGGCCACGATTTCCCGGATGTCCACGCTCACCGGACAGCTCTTGATGCACCGGCCGCAGCCGCAACAGGCAATGATCCCCTCATGCAGGGCCGGATAATAGCTGAACTTGTGCCCGACCCGATTCTTCAGGCGATGGGCCTTGGTCGGGCGGGGGTTGTGGCCGCTGGCTTCCATGGTGAACTGAAAGGACATGCAGTTGTCCCAGGAGCGCACCCGCCGACCGGTCAATCCGGAATTTTCGTCGGTGATGTTGAAGCAGTAACAGGTGGGGCAGAGATAGGTGCAGGCCCCGCAACTGATACACTTAGCCGAGACGTCTTCCCAGAAGCCCATGTCGTCGAACAACGCCAGCAGTTTATCCTTGGCCGGGCCGAAATCTTGGGGATCGCCCATGTCTTTCAGGGCCTGCTCCCGCAGCTTCTTGGCCTGGGCGGCCTTTTTCTTCCCGGCCGCAAGCAGGGAGCTGCCCAGCAAGGTTTCTCCCTTCTTGCTCACCGCCTCCACCACGTACCCGTCGTCCAAGGGCGTCAGGAGCAGGTCCGAACCCGCGGCGTCCCCGGGAGCGGAGCCCACGCTGTGACAGAAACAGGCGTTCTCGGCTTGAAGGCAGGCTATCGTGGCGAACACCGTGGCTTCTCTGCGAGCCAGATAGTAAGGGTCTTTATATTTCGCGCCGTCGTAGACCCGGTCAAAAACCAGGAACCCCCGAGCACCGCAGGGCCGGGAACCAAAAACCAGGGTCGGCTCCGGGGTGATGGTCGGCAGCAGTTCCACGTCCACCTGACCCAGATCTTCGGGGTTCTTGCGGTAGTCGTAGCGCAGCAGATCCTCGCTGGCCGGGAAGACGGCGCTTTTGGGCGGGGCCGTTGCCTCCTGGCCCATTTCCACATTTTGGCCCGGGACATACGGGGCAAAGACCATCGCGTCGCCTTGTCTGGTCGGAGCGAGCACCCGCATCGTCGCGGACAATTCGTCCAGCCAGGCCGTCAGCTTGTCGTTTGCTATGAATTTGGCCTCGGCCATCACCAACCTCGCTCGTTGATGTTCTCCTCTTCCACCTGGAAGGAGAGCAATGGCGGTATTGCGTTGGGATCAACACCGGCATCGTGGTTGAAGACTTCCTTGATTTCCTTGTTCAGCTTGCGCTTCAGCGCCAGAATCGGGATGTCCACCGGACAGGCCCGCTGGCACTCCCCGCACTCCACGCAGCGCCCGGCCAAGTGCATGGCGTGGATCACCTGGAACATCCATTTCTCCCGAACCGCGTCCTCCTGGGTCACCCAGTGCGGATCACGACTCTGGGCCACGCAATGGTCCCGGCAGACGCACATCGGGCAGGCGTTGCGGCAGGCGTAGCAGCGGATGCAGCGGCTCATTTCCTGCTTCCAGTGCTCGAACCGGGCTTCCAGGGGTTGGGATTCAAAGGCCAGGACGTCGGGGTAGTCGTCGGTCGCGGCATGGGCTTCCCGGGGCGTACCCGCGAAATGGTCGTGGACCAGGGCGTTGGGAAAGCGGCAGCGCGTACACTTGTCCGCCAAAACGTCGGCCAAGGCCATCTGCTGCTCCTGGCCGTCCAGGGTCAATTGCAATTCCGAGGATGATGCCTTGGCCTCCTTGACCCTGCCGATGTCGCCGATATGGCGGCGCAGCTTGGTCAGGTCCACCACTCCGTCGCAAGGAAAGCCGAAGACCACCACGTTTTCGCGGTTGATCAGTCCTTCCTGCTGCAACTGAATCACGGCCCGGCTGTCGCAGCCCTTGACCACCACGCCGACCTTCTTGTTCTTCAGGCCGGTGAGATAGGTCGCTGTGTTGTGTACGGCCAGGGGCCCGATTTGCAGCCGCTCCACGTCCTCAGCCGCGCGGATGAACAAGGGCGTGGCATGCAGCGCGTCGTAGCCCCGTTCCCAGCCGATGACCATGTCCAGCTTCGGCAGTTGCGCCGTTATCTGTTCCTTGAGTTGCGTGAGAATCGTCACTGTTGCGCTCCTTAGCACGCCGCCGCGGTTGCCGGGTTCTGTTCGTGGGCCAAGCCGAACCGGGGAGCCGGGCCGAGCTTGTGAATCTGCTCCGTGAAGGTGGTCACCACCTTCTGCCACCGCTGCCCTTCGGACGCGGAAACCCAGGTGTACTCGAACCGGTCCGGATCGATGCCCATGGTCGGCAAAAGCCGCTTGAAGACTTCCAGCCGACGGCGGGCGTAGAAATTGCCCTCGGCATAGTGGCAATCCCGGGGGTGACAGCCGGAGACCAGAACACCGTCCGCCCCGGAGAGCAGCGTCTTGGCCACGAACAAGGGGTTGATCCGACCCGAGCAGGGCACGCGGATGATCCGCAGGTCCGTGGGCTGGGTAAACCGCCCCACCCCGGCCGTGTCCGCCCCGCCGTAGGAGCACCAGTTGCACAAGAATCCAACGATACGAAGTTCTTTTCCGGCTAGAGCTGACATAAGGCGTTCACCTCGGCGAGAATCTGGTTGTCGGTAAAGTGGGAAAGCTGGATCGCGCCCTGAGGGCAAGTTGCGGTGCACAGCCCGCAGCCCTGACACACGGTTTCAATGACCTCGGCCTTGGGCTCGCCCCGGAAGTCCACCTCCTTGATCGCGCCGAAGGGGCAGACCTGGATGCACTTGCCGCAGCCCACGCAGCGCTTGATGTCCACGAAGGAGATCATCGGGTCGTTTTCCAGCTTGTCCTTGGCGAACAAGGCCAGAACCTTGGCCGCGGCGGCGCTGCCCTGGGCCACGGAGGCCGGAATGTCCTTGGGCCCCTGGCACGCGCCAGCCAGGTACACCCCGGCGGTGTTGGTCTCCACGGGCCGCAGCTTGGGGTGGCTCTCCATGAAAAAGCCGTATTTATCGTAGGAAATGCGAAGCTTCTCGGCCAACTGCGGCGCGCCGACGGCGGCCTCGGCTCCGGCGGCCAGGACCACCAGATCGGCCTCGACTTCCACCTGCGTGCCCATCAAGGTGTCCGCGCCCCGGACCAGCAGCTTGTCTCCCATTGGATAGATCATGGAAACCCGGCCCCGGACGTACTGGGTGCCGTATTCCTCCATGGCCCGACGGGTGAACTCGTCGTACATCTTCCCCGGCGCACGGATGTCCATGTAAAAGACGTAGGAGGTGGAATCCGGGATGTGGTCCTTGGTCAGGATGGCCTGCTTGGCCGTGTACATGCAGCAGAATCCCGAGCAGTAGGGCCGATCCACGCTCTTGTCCCGGGAGCCGACGCACTGCACGAAGACGATGGTTCTGGGCTCCTTGCCGTCGGAAGGCCGCTTGACGTGCCCGCCCGTGGGGCCGGAGGCCGAGAGCAGCCGTTCATACTGCATCCCGGTGATCACGTCCGGCAGACGGCCGCCGCCGTATTCGCCGTATTTGCTGATGTCGAACAGGTCATACCCCGTGGCCGCGACAATGGCCCCGACGCTTTCGCTGACGATCTCTTCCTGCTGATCGAAGACAATGGCCTGGGTCGGACAGACCTTGGCGCAGATTCCGCACTTGCCCTTGGTGAACTTGATGCAGAACTCCGGGTCGATCACGGCCTTTTTGGGAATGGCTTGGGGAAAGGGGATGTTGATGGCCGTGGTCGTGCCCACCTGTTCGTTAAAGCGATCCTTGGACTTCTTGCTTGGACACTTTTCCATGCACAGCCCGCAGCCGGTGCACAGATCCCAATTCACGTAGGGTGCCTTGCGCTTGATCTTGACCTCGAAGTTGCCCACGTACCCGCCGACCTCCTCCACCTCGGACATGGCGTAGAGCTGAATCTTGGGGTGCTGGGCCACGTCCACCATCTTCGGCCCGAGGATGCAGCTGCTGCAGTCAACGGTGGGAAAGGTCTTGTCCAGCTTGGCCATCTTGCCGCCGATGGTGGATTCGCGCTCCACCAGGATCACTTCCCGATCCCCGTCGGCACAGTCCAGGGCGGCCTGGATACCGGCCACGCCGCCGCCGATGACCAAAACGCGCTTGTTGATGTCGAACTGCTTGGCGAACAAGGGCTGATCCCGGCGCAGCTTTTCCACGGCGATGCCGGTCAGTTCGACGGCCTTGTTGGTGTTCGCTTCCTTGTCCTTGCCGATCCAGGAGACGTGCTCGCGGATGTTGGCCATCTCGAACATGAACCGGTTCAGCCCGGCCCGTTCCACGGTGCGCCGGAACGTAGGCTCGTGCATCCTGGGCGTGCAGGAGGACACCACAACGCCGTCGAGCTGGTGATCCTTGATGGCCTGGATGATGCCGTCCTGTCCCGGCTCGGAACAGGCGTACATGGTATCCGACGTGAAAACCACGTCGGGAAAGGCGCGAGCGGCCTCGGCGACCTTGGCCGCGTCCACCGTTCCACCGATATTGCTGCCGCAATGACAGATGAAAACTCCGATCTTCATGAACGTTCCTCCGGCTTCGCCTGTCGATGGAGCTAGGCGGCCTTGGCCTGGGGTGTTTGCTTGCCGGGCTCGCTTTTGGCTTCCCGCTCCCGTTTCTCGGCTTGTGCCGCGTGCATGGCGTCCAGAGCCAGTCTGGGGTTGACGCAAAGCTTGGACAATCCCAGTTCGCTCTGCGGAACACCCAGGGCCAGGCCGAGCAACTGCGTATAATAAAACACGGGCAGCCGGAATTCGCGGCCCACGGCGGCGGAGGCCTGTCCCTGACGCAGATCCAAATTCATCTGACACAGCGGGCAGGCCGTGACCACGGCATGGGCCCCGAGGTCCGCGGCCGCCTCCAGCAGCTTGCCGGAAAGCTTGGCCACGATGTCCTTGCGCGGAATGCCGAAAGAGGCGCCGCAGCATTCCACCTTCAACGGGAACGGCAGAACCTCCGCGCCCAGGGCGGCCATCAGCTTGTCCATGGCCGTGGGGTTTTCATGGTCGTCGAATTGCATCACCTCCGGAGGCCGGTTCATGATGCACCCGTAGTACGGGGCGAGCTTCAGCCCGGCCAGGGGCTTGTTCGGGAGCATCTCGGCCACGGCGTCGGGTCCCACGTCCTCGGCCAGGACCTGCAATACCGACTTCACCGGGGTGGAGCGGTCCACGGGCTTGTCCAGGAGCTTATTCACCTGGAGGCGAAACTCCCGGTCGCCCATCCGATGCACGGCGGCCTTCAGGTTGGTCAGACAACTCGGACAGGGCGTGATCACCGCGGCTGCGTCCAGATCCTCGGCCAGGGCCAGGTTGCGGGCCGCAAGAGCGGAGGAAAGCAGGTGGTCCACGGTGTGCGCCGGGGTGGAGCCGCAACAGCTCCAGTCCGGGATGTCCACGAGATTCACGCCCAGGGCGCGACAGACCGCCCGGGTGGAGGAGTCGTACTCCTGGGAGGTGCCCAGTCCGGAGCAACCGGGATAATAGGCGTATTTGGTCATTACCGGGTCTCCCTGAAGCGTTTGAAAATCTCGGCGACCTTGTCCTTGCCTTGAATTCCATGGGGTTTGAAGGAAAGCTTGCCCTTGGGCAGGATTTTCGGACCAAGATCCATGTCCGGCCAGAACCGACCGGTCTTGGCCACGTAGGCCGCCATCAGGCCCATTTCGAAGACGCGACCGTGCTTTTCCACGGAATTTAGGAAGGTGTCCCAAAAAATCTTGACGTTCTTTTCCGCGGCGTAGCCTTCCCGGCGGGCCATGTGCCGGAGCACGTCCATGATCCGGGCCACGTCGATTTCGTTGGGACAGCGGGTGGTGCAGGATTCGCAAGTGGCGCAGAGCCAGATGGACTTGCAGGACAGCAGGCGATCTTTCTGACCGGCTTGCAGCAGACGCATAACTTGGCTGACCGGTATGTCGTAGGCAAAGGTGTACGGACACCCGGCGGTACAGTTGCCGCACTGATAGCAGAGCCTGACCTTCTGTTCGCTCTCCGCTTCGACCTGGGAAATGAATTCGTGATCGCACGAAGCATGAATGTCGATGACTTCCATGTGTTCTCGGCTCCTTGGAGGGAGGGTTGGCGGGGGAATCAGATAGAGAGGAGATAGGACCCTTGAAAGCATCACAGGTAGCGCACCCGGACGAACTTCGTCAACGACCGGACCTCCTCGACATCTGAATCCGCGACTCCAAAACCAGGAAGGCCGGGCCAACAGCCCGACCTTCCTGGCCAAACCACAAAAGCGAGTCTTACAGCGCGGCCTCAAAAATGGCGGCCACGTCGGCGTCCTTGGGGCACCGGGGGTTGGTGAACCCGCAGGCGTCCTTCTGGGCGTTGCCGGTCATCACGGCGATGTCTTTCTTCTTCACGTCCTTGCCGTAGCGCTTGCCCAGCTCGATCAGGCCGGAGGGGATGCCCACGTCGGCGGAAAGCTGCCTAATGGCGTCCAGAGCTTTTTCGGCGGCGGCACGGGGGCTCAGGCCCTCGATGTTCTCGCCCATCAACTTGGCCATCTTGGCGAAGCGCTCAACCTTGGCGATCAGATTGAACTTCTCCACGTGGGGCAACAGGATGGCGTTGCACTCGCCGTGGGGCAGGTCGTAGAAGCCGCCCAACTGGTGAGCCATGGCGTGGACGTGGCCCAGGCTGGCGTTGTTGAAGGCCATGCCTGCCAGATACTGAGCGTAGCACATGCCTTCGCGGGCATTGATGTCCTGGCCGTTGGCCACGGCGGGACGCAGGTGCTCGAAGATCAGCTCAATGGCCTTTTCGGCGCAGGCGTCGGTCATCGGGGTGGCGATGGTGGAAACGTAGGCTTCCACGGCGTGGGTCAGGGCGTCCATGCCGGTGGCTGCGGTCAATGCCGGGGGCATGCCCATCATCAGTAGCGGATCATCAATGGCGATGCCGGGAGTAACGCGCCAGTCAACGATGGCCATCTTCACCTTGCGGGAGAGATCGGTGATGATGCAGAAACGGGTCATTTCCGAGGCTGTGCCGGCGGTGGTGTTCACGGCGACATAAGGAGGCATGGGCTTGGTGGACTTGTCCACGCCTTCAAAGTCGTGAATCTTGCCGCCATTGGCGATGACCAGACCGACGCCCTTACCGCAGTCGTGGGAGCTTCCGCCGCCCAGGGTGATCAGGCTGTCGCACTTGTTCTTCTTGTAGACTTCCACGCCGGCATGGACGTTGGCGTCAGTGGGGTTGGGGATGGTCTCGTCGTAGACCACGCAATCCATCTTGGCTTCCTTGAGCAGCTTCACGATCTGGTCGGTCATGCCGATGCCGGTGATGCCCTTGTCGGTGACCAGCAGGGGCTTGGTGCCGCCCAGGGCTCTGATCTTGGCGGGGATTTCCTTGTGAGCGCCGATGCCGATGAGGGTCACGCTGGGAATGAAAAAACCATAAACCTGTTCACGTACGGCCATAATGCTAACCATCCTTTTGGTTAAAGGGGAAAAGAAAAACAACATTCACTCTTGCTTTTCGCTGCAGCGACTGTTGGCGCATAGAAAGCAACTTCCAGGCCAACTTTTTTTTTCAATGATCATAATACGTTCAGGCCATTGCATGAAATGCCGCGTGCCTGTTGATGAGCGCATAAGCGGACATAAACGGAGTCATGACAAGGTCTTTGCGCCACACGACAAGATAAAGACAGCTATTTCAATATGTTGACGGAGCGTGTCAACTTGATACGGCTCAGCGTTTCGTGTGGGTCAATAAGACACGGCACTTGATTTCTTCCTTCTCAATATGCTTTCGCCGCGGAAATCGCCTTATCGCTACAGTGAAACTACCATGCCCAACCCCTGACGCAGTTAGGGCATATCGGAAATTTCTGACAAAACCAAAAGAATAGAAATCATTCATTTTCTCACTTTCTGGGAGATGAAGCGAACATGCCACAATGCCTTCCCCGTGAACCGGCCGGGCATCAAGGCCGAAAGAAATCCGCCCTCATGATCCCTGTACGCCTCGTGAATCAACTTCAATGGCCTTGGTTGCACCCGAAAATTTTGCTGTAGTGATAATTTTTGCGAATTTGTGCATTTTCCATGCAAACCGCATAATGGTATGATTTGTGCTTATAGAGCCCATTTACCCGCGATTTCTCACGCTTCTCCTTCAACACCTGCAACCCAAGGAGACCTGCAAATGGATACTTCGAAAATTGTCTTTCCGGCCATCCTGCTCGGCGGGATTGTTGTACTCGGTGGTGGAGGAGTCGCTTCATTGGTCGACGCATCGGGCCAGGCGGGAACCATCATGGCCACGGTTGCCGGATTCATCGCCCTGGTCTTGATAGGCGGGCCGCTGCTGCTCCAGAAGCAAGCCCTGGCTGAAGCCACGACCGAACTGGAAAAGCTTGCGCGGGGATCATTTCGAAAGAAAAAAATGGAGACCTGCCAGGGTGGCAAAACCCTTCCAGAATTGTTCGCCGCTCTAGAGGCCGCGGCTCACGCACTGAAACACGAAAAAGGAATGAACAAGGGCATCATCGAAGGCCTGCCCATGCCCTTCCTCCTGGTGGATACCAAGGAACGGGCTACGTTTTCCAACCAGGCCTGCATGGACATGCTCCAGATCGACGGCTCGCCGAAGAAACAGTACGGGAGGACCCTGGCCGAAATATTCTACAATGATCCAGGGCGTAAGACTTTGGTGGGCAAGGCCATGGAAACCGGCGAGGTGTTCAAGAACGTGGAAGTCACCATTCAAGGGCATAAGGGCGGTGTTCGGCATGTCCTGACAAATGTCTACCCCCTTTATGATCTGGACGGGGTTTGCATCGGCGGTTTCGGTCTGTACCTGGATATAACGGCCCTCAAAGCCAAGGAGGCTGAAATTTGCGAACAGAACGAAATCATCTCCCGGGCCGCTTCCCAGGCCACTCAAGTCTCTAACTCCATGGCTTCGGCCTCGGAAGAACTGGCCGCCCAGGTGGAGCAAGCCAGCCGGGGCGCCGAGCAACAGCGGGATCGGACCAGCGAGACGGCCACGGCCATGGAGGAAATGAACGCCACGGTCCTGGAAGTGGCCAGAAACGCCTCCCAGGCCGCGGAGGCGTCGGATCAGGCCCGGACCAAGGCACTGGAGGGCGCAAAGGTGGTGGGCGAGTCCGTAGCGGCCATCAACAAGGTCCAGCGCCAATCCGAGGAACTGAAAGCCAATCTTGGCCGCTTGGGACAGCAGGCCGACCAGATCGGCCGGATCATGACCGTGATCGAGGACATCGCGGACCAGACCAATCTGCTGGCCCTGAACGCGGCCATCGAGGCGGCCCGGGCCGGAGACGCCGGACGCGGGTTTGCCGTGGTGGCCGACGAAGTGCGCAAACTGGCCGAAAAAACCATGAACGCCACCAAGGAAGTCGGCCAAGCCATCACGGACATCCAGCACGGCACCAGGATCAACATCGAAGGCATGGACAAGGCCGCGGAGGCCGTAGCCGAGGCCACGGCCCGGGTCAACATCTCCGGAAAGGCCCTGAAAGAAATCCTGGCCCTGGCCGAGATGGCCGCGGACCAGGTCCGCTCCATCGCCACGGCCGCGGAACAGCAGTCCGCCACCAGCGAGGAGATCAACCGCGGGGTGGAAGACATCAACCGCATCTCCGCGGAAACCAGCGAGGTCATGAACCAATCCGCCCAAGCCGTTTCGGAAATGGCCCGGATGGCCGTCCAGTTGAACGTCATCATCGATGGAATGCGGGCCCAGACAAAAGGCGAATGTCCAGCGGATTGATGAATGCTCTTTCCTTCCAAATCAGAGAGGGCCGGTTGGCTCATCCCATCTCAATATTGCGGGCTGTCCGGGCGGATCAACCTAAGCTTCATCAGGATGCGCTCCATCAACGGCGCTGGAGGCCACGGAATTTCGTGCTCCACCATCGTGAACCGGAAGTCGGCGTCCAGCAGGCCATAACCCTGCCAAGCCCCGCACAGGCCGTAGTATTCAGTGGTCCCGTCGCGATGGACGAAAAACTTGTGGTGATGTCCGAACAGCCACAGCCTGGGACGAAAATGCGCCGCCAGCTCGTCGCTGCGGGGAAAGCCGGTGGCACCAAAAAAGTCCAACCCCTGCGTGTTCGGCACCCCTATGCCCACCGGGCAGTCATGGGTCAGGATGATTTGTACCTGGTCCGGGGAGATGGTCAGGCATTTGTCGATTTGAGCGTCGGTGATCACGGCCCCGCGCTGTGTGATCATGGCATCCATGTAGGCGGTGCCGCCAAGAGCCAAAAAGGCGTAGCCGTCGATTGCGTGGATGGTGCAGCGGGGCAGATAGATAAAGCAGTTCCGGTATTTGGCGACGATGGACTCCAGGATGCTGAAATATTCATGATTACCGTCGATGACGTACAGCTTCCTGGAGAAGGCGCATTTCCGCTTCCGGAAATACTCATGCAGATTGGTCTTGTAGATCCCAAAATCCCCAAGATGAATTACCGAGGAAATGGAATGGCCCAGGACGTTTTCCGCGTGCTCGATCTGCTTGTTGACGATGTCATACAGGAGTTTAACAGATTGAACGTCATTTTTTTTGAAAACGCAAGTGATTTCGGTGTGTTAAGTCGCCAATTCCTGTAAGACCCCACTGCTCACTCCGTAGCCCATGGCCTTCAGTATCTGGGCCTGGGCGTCGCTTGGTTCCTCAAGCTTGCGGGTCGCTTTTCGTGCCCCGGCATTCCAACAAAGACATGAATGGAGTGTGCGCATCTGCTGCATTGT